>NZ_JBWKNG010000006.1:97058-271940 GCF_059415465.1 Pseudomonas sp. GW821-FHT10C09 | reverse complement strand
CGTGCTGGCGAGAACTGCGGCGTGCTGCTGCGCGGCACCAAGCGTGACGACGTTGAGCGTGGCCAGGTTCTGGTTAAACCGGGTTCGGTTAAGCCTCACACCAAGTTCACCGCAGAAGTTTACGTTCTGAGCAAGGAAGAAGGCGGTCGTCATACTCCGTTCTTCAAAGGCTACCGTCCACAGTTCTACTTCCGTACTACTGACGTGACCGGTAACTGCGAATTGCCAGAAGGCGTTGAAATGGTAATGCCAGGTGACAACATTCAAATGACTGTTACCCTGATCAAAACCATCGCAATGGAAGACGGTCTGCGCTTCGCTATCCGTGAAGGCGGCCGTACCGTTGGTGCTGGCGTTGTAGCTAAAATCATCGAGTAATTATCTCTTCTGAGATAGCTCGATTTTTTTAAGAAGGCCCCCGCTTAGCGGGGGCCTTTTTTATTGGGTTGACACCTATCTGGGGCGTCTATAGAATTGCGCCTCCTTTTAACGGGCGTATTGCGCTCGGTGGGAATAGCAGCCGGAGTCTGAAATCCAATGCAAAATCAGCAAATCCGTATCAGGTTGAAGGCTTTTGACCATCGCCTGATCGACCAATCCACCCAGGAAATCGTGGAAACCGCGAAACGTACTGGTGCTCAAGTGCGTGGTCCAATTCCACTGCCTACCCGTAAAGAGCGGTTCACCGTTCTGGTCTCCCCGCACGTCAACAAAGACGCGCGTGACCAGTACGAGATCCGTACTCATAAGCGTGTTCTGGACATCGTCCAGCCAACGGATAAAACCGTTGATGCTCTTATGAAGCTTGATCTTGCGGCCGGTGTGGAAGTGCAGATCAGCCTCGGCTAAGACTCGGTCTTAGTCGTGTAACGCTCTGAAATGGGCGGCCATAGCGGGTGAAAGCCCCGTACACTCATGAGGTTTACAACATGACTATTGGTGTAGTCGGTCGTAAATGCGGTATGACCCGTATTTTCACCGAAGAAGGTGTCTCCATTCCGGTCACGGTCATTGAGATCGAACCGAATCGCGTCACCCAGTTCAAAACTGAAGAGACCGATGGCTATCGTGCAGTGCAAGTCACTGTAGGCGAGCGTCGTGCTTCGCGTGTTACAGCTGCTCAAGCTGGCCACTTCGCTAAAGCGAACGTTGCCGCTGGTCGCACCGTAATGGAATTCCGCCTTGAAGAAGGCGAGTACCAGGCCGGCGATCTGATCAACGCTGAAATCTTCGCCGCTGGTCAACTGGTTGATGTAACCGGTCAGTCCAAGGGTAAAGGCTTCCAGGGTACGATCAAGCGTTGGAACTTCCGCGGGCAAGATAATACCCACGGTAACTCCGTGTCCCACCGCGTTCCAGGCTCTATCGGCCAGTGCCAGACTCCTGGTCGTGTATTCAAGGGCAAAAAAATGTCCGGTCATATGGGCGCTGAGCGCGTGACCGTGCAGTCCCTCGAAGTAGTGCGCGTGGACGCTGAACGCAATCTGTTGTTGGTCAAGGGCGCTGTTCCTGGCGCTACTGGCGGCAACTTGGTTGTACGTCCAGCAGCCAAGGCTCGCGGTTAAGGGGAAGCTGACATGCAATTAAATGTAAATGACGCTCAAGCGATCGAAGTTTCCGAACTGACATTTGGCGGCGAATTCAACGAGACGCTGGTTCACCAAGCAGTCGTGGCCTACATGGCCGGCGGCCGTCAGGGTTCCAAGCAGCAAAAGACCCGTTCCGACGTTCGTGGTGGCGGTAAGCGCCCATGGCGTCAGAAAGGTACTGGCCGTGCTCGTGCCGGTACTATCCGTAGCCCAATCTGGCGTGGCGGCGGTACCACTTTCGCAGCTCGTCCTCAGGATCACACCCAGAAGCTGAACAAGAAGATGTATCGCGCAGCAATGCGTTCCATCCTTGCTGAGCTGGTGCGTACTGATCGTCTGGTAGTGGTTCAGGACTTCGCTGTTGATGCACCGAAGACCAAAGATCTGCTGAACAAACTGACCGGCATGGGCTTGACTGACGTCTTGATCGTGTCTGAAGTCGTTGATCAGAACCTGTACCTGGCTGCTCGTAACCTGCCACACGTTGATGTACGTGACGTGCAAGGTTCCGATCCAGTTAGTCTGATCGCATACGACAAGGTGTTGATCACCGTGTCGGCCGTGAAGAAATTCGAGGAGCTGCTGGGATGAACCAGGAACGCGTATTTAAAGTTCTGCTTGGCCCGCACGTTTCCGAGAAGGCTACGGTTCTGGCTGACAAAAAAGGCCAGTTCGTTTTCAAGGTTGCAACTGACGCAACCAAGCTGGAAATCAAGAAGGCCGTCGAAAGCCTGTTCAGCGTGAAAGTAGAGCGTGTTACTACCCTGAATGTTCTGGGTAAGAGCAAGCGCACTGCTCGCGGTCTGGGCAAGCGTAATGACTGGAAGAAGGCAGTTATCTCCCTTCAGCCAGGCCAAGATCTCGATTTCAGCAGCAGTGCTGAGTAAGGAAGGGGTGCATCATGGCAATCGTTAAATGCAAACCGACTTCCCCTGGCCGCCGTTTTGTGGTCAAGGTGGTCAACCAGGAGCTGCATAAAGGCGCTCCTCACGCACCGCTGCTCGAGAAAAAATCGAAGACTGGTGGTCGTAACAACAATGGTCGCATTACCACTCGTCACATCGGTGGTGGCCATAAGCAGCATTATCGTCTGGTCGATTTCCGTCGCAACGACAAAGATGGCATCTCTGCCACTGTCGAGCGTATTGAATACGATCCAAACCGTACTGCTCACATCGCTCTGCTGCTGTACGCAGATGGCGAGCGTCGCTACATCATCGCCCCTAAAGGCGTGAGTGCTGGTGACCAGCTGATCGCAGGTGCTCTGGCACCGATCAAGCCGGGCAACGCTCTGCAACTGCGTAACATTCCAGTTGGTAGCACCGTACACGGCATCGAATTGAAGCCAGGTAAAGGCGCACAGATCGCTCGTTCCGCTGGTGCTTCGGCTCAGCTGATCGCTCGTGAAGGTGTCTACGTGACCCTGCGTCTGCGTTCTGGTGAGATGCGTAAAGTGCTGGCTGAATGCCGTGCGACCCTGGGCGAAGTCTCGAACTCCGAGCACAGCCTGCGTTCGCTGGGTAAAGCTGGTGCCAAACGCTGGCGTGGCGTTCGCCCAACCGTTCGTGGTGTTGCCATGAACCCGGTTGACCACCCACATGGTGGTGGTGAAGGTCGTACCTCTGGTGGTCGTCATCCGGTATCGCCATGGGGCTTCCCGACTAAGGGCGCGAAGACTCGTGGTAATAAGCGTACCGACAAAATGATCGTCCGTCGTCGCAAGTAAATAGAGGGATACGACAGTGCCACGTTCTCTGAAAAAAGGTCCTTTTATCGATCTTCACCTACTGAAGAAGATCGAAGTGGCGGCGGAAAAGAACGATCGCAAACCGGTGAAAACCTGGTCGCGTCGTTCGATGATCCTGCCACAAATGGTCGGTTTGACCATCGCAGTACACAACGGTCGTCAACACGTCCCAGTTCTCGTTAACGAAGACATGGTCGGCCACAAACTGGGCGAGTTCGCCGGTACCCGCACTTATCGTGGGCACGTGGCAGACAAGAAAGCCAAGCGTTAAGGGGTTAGGAAATGGAAGTAGCCGCTAAGTTGTCGGGCGCTCGAATCTCCGCCCAGAAAGCCCGCTTGGTCGCCGACCAGATCCGCGGGAAGAAGGTGGGCGAAGCGCTCAACTTGTTGGCTTTCAGCAGTAAGAAAGCCGCCGAGATCATGAAGAAAGTGCTGGAGTCGGCCGTAGCCAACGCCGAGCATAACGAAGGCGCAGACGTTGATGACCTTAAAGTCAGCACCGTTTTCGTCAACGAAGGGCGTTCGCTGAAGCGCATCATGCCACGTGCCAAAGGCCGTGCTGATCGCATCGTCAAGCGGTCTTGCCATATCACTGTCAAGGTTGCTGACAAGTAACGGAGTCGAAGAGATGGGTCAGAAAGTACATCCCATTGGCATTCGCCTGGGAATCGTCAAGGAGCACACCTCCGTCTGGTACGCAGACGGTCGGACTTATGCGGACTATTTGTTCGCTGATCTGAAGGTGCGTGAGTATCTCCAAGACAAACTAAAAAGCGCGTCCGTAAGCCGTATCGATATCCATCGTCCGGCTCAGACTGCACGTATCACCATCCACACCGCTCGTCCAGGTATCGTTATCGGGAAGAAAGGTGAAGATGTTGAGAAACTGCGTCAGGACCTGACCAAGCAAATGGGTGTGCCTGTGCACATCAATATCGAAGAGATCCGCAAGCCGGAGCTCGACGGTATGCTGGTTGCGCAGAGCGTAGCTCAGCAGCTGGAGCGTCGCGTAATGTTCCGTCGCGCTATGAAGCGCGCTGTTCAGAACGCCATGCGCATTGGTGCCAAAGGCATCAAAATCCAAGTGAGCGGTCGTCTCGGCGGTGCTGAAATCGCACGTACTGAATGGTATCGCGAAGGTCGTGTGCCACTGCACACCCTGCGTGCCGACATCGACTATGCCAACTACGAAGCTCACACCACTTACGGTGTGATCGGTGTAAAGGTTTGGATCTTCAAAGGCGAAGTAATTGGTGGTCGCCAAGAAGAACTGAAACCACAAGCACCAGCGCCTCGTAAAAAAGCTGCTAAGTAAGGGGTACGCCAAATGTTGCAACCAAAGCGTACGAAGTTCCGCAAGCAGATGACAGGCCACAACCGTGGTCTGGCACAGCGCGGTAGCAAAGTCAGCTTCGGCGAATATGCGCTGAAGTCTGTAGCTCGTGGTCGTCTCACCGCTCGTCAGATCGAGTCAGCGCGTCGTGCTCTGACCCGTCACGTTAAACGTGGCGGCAAGATCTGGATCCGTGTATTCCCGGACAAGCCTATTTCCAAAAAGCCCCTCGAAGTTCGTATGGGTAAAGGTAAGGGTAGTGTGGAGTACTGGGTTGCCCAGATTCAGCCAGGCAAAGTCCTGTATGAAATCGAGGGTGTTTCTGAAGAGCTGGCGCGTGAGGCTTTTGCCCTGGCTGCTGCAAAGCTGCCGCTCGCCACCGCCTTTGTTAAACGGACGGTGATGTGATGAAAGCGAATGAACTTCGTGAAAAATCCGCACAGCAGCTGAACGAGCAACTGCTCGGCTTGCTGCGCGACCAGTTCAATCTGCGTATGCAGAAAGCAACTGGCCAGTTGGGGCAGTCTCATCTGCTCTCGCAAGTTAAGCGTGACATCGCTCGCGTGAAGACTGTGCTCAACCAGCAGGCAGGTAAGTAATCATGGCTGAAGCCGAAAAAACTGTCCGTACGCTGACTGGCCGTGTTGTCAGCGACAAGATGGACAAAACCATCACCGTACTGATCGAGCGTCGCGTAAAGCACCCGATCTACGGTAAATACGTTAAGCGTTCGACTAAGCTGCACGCGCACGACGAAACCAATCAGTGCCACATCGGCGACAAAGTCACTATTCGTGAAACTCGTCCTTTGGCCAAGACCAAGTCTTGGGCGCTGGTTGATGTTCTCGAACGCGCTGTGGAAGTCTAAGGACTAGGGGTCGGAGAAATTATATGATTCAGACTCAATCCATGCTCGATGTGGCCGATAACAGCGGCGCTCGCCGTGTTATGTGCATCAAGGTGCTGGGTGGCTCCCATCGTCGTTACGCTGGTATCGGTGACATCATCAAAGTTACCGTGAAGGAAGCAATTCCTCGCGGTAAAGTGAAAAAAGGCCAAGTGATGACTGCTGTTGTAGTCCGCACTCGTCACGGCGTACGTCGTGCTGATGGCTCCATTATCCGCTTTGATGGCAACGCTGCTGTTCTTCTGAACAACAAGCAAGAGCCGATCGGCACCCGTATCTTTGGGCCAGTGACCCGTGAACTTCGTACTGAGAAGTTCATGAAGATCGTCTCGCTCGCCCCAGAAGTGCTGTAAGGAGATCCGACATGCAAAAGATTCGTCGTGACGACGAGATCATCGTGATCGCCGGCAAAGACAAAGGTAAGCGCGGTAAGGTGCTTAAGGTTCTCGCTAATAACCGTCTGGTTATTGGCGGTCTGAACCTGGTTAAGCGTCATACCAAGCCTAACCCGATGTCGGGCGTACAAGGCGGTATCGTCGAAAAAGAAGCTCCACTGGACGCTTCTAACGTCGCCATTTTCAACGGCGAAACCAACAAGGCTGACCGCGTTGGTTTCAAAGTAGAAGACGGCAAGAAAATTCGTGTCTTCAAGTCGACCCAAAAAGCGGTTGATGCTTGAACACTGCTAGGTAGAAGACCATGGCACGACTAAAAGAGATTTACTGGAAGGAAATCGCACCGAAACTTAAGGAAGAACTTAAGCTTTCGAACGTGATGGAAGTTCCACGCGTTACAAAAATCACCCTGAACATGGGTCTGGGCGAAGCCGTCGGTGACAAAAAAGTCATCGAGCACGCTGTTGCCGACCTGGAAAAGATCACCGGCCAGAAAGTCGTTGTGACCTACGCTCGGAAATCCATCGCTGGCTTTAAAGTCCGTGAAGGTTGGCCGATCGGCGTCAAAGTGACCCTGCGCCGTGAGCGTATGTACGAGTTCCTGGATCGTCTGCTGTCGATCTCCCTGCCTCGGGTTCGCGACTTCCGCGGCCTGAATGCCAAGTCCTTCGATGGTCGTGGTAACTACAGCATGGGCGTTAAAGAGCAGATCATCTTCCCGGAAATCGACTACGACAAGATCGATGCTCTCCGCGGTCTGGACATTACCCTGACCACCACTGCCAAGAACGATGATGAAGGTCGCGCCCTGTTGCGTGCTTTCAAATTCCCGTTCCGCAACTGATTGGAGTAGGAAAATGGCCAAGATGAGCATGAAAAACCGCGAGCTGAAGCGTCAGCTCACGGTTGCCAAGTACGCCAAAAAGCGTGCAGCACTGAAAGCTATCATCGTTGATCTGAACGCAAGTCCAGAAGCACGTTGGGAAGCTACAGTAGCTCTGCAGAAGCAGCCACGTGACGCAAGCGCCTCGCGCATGCGTAACCGCTGCCGCCTGACCGGTCGTCCACACGGCGTTTACCGCAAGTTCGGCCTCGGCCGTAACAAACTGCGTGAAGCTGCAATGCGTGGTGACGTACCTGGTCTGGTTAAAGCCAGCTGGTAAGCACTATCAAAGTCTCGGCGTTCGGAATCGCAAGATACTGACCGCCGGTGACCTTGAACTTGAATCAAGCCCCTTTTGGGGCTTGATTCATTTGTGGGGTGTGTCTAGAATACCCGGCTCGCCTGAGCCCGTGCTTTTTCCGCATGGATGAGCTCGGCGACAAGTAGTAGCCGCAAGGCTAATTTTTTTGTATTAGGAGCGTCTAGCCCATGAGTATGCAGGACCCGTTAGCGGACATGCTAACTCGAATCCGTAATGCCCAGATGGCTGAAAAGTCCGTCGTAAGCATGCCATCTTCTACTTTGAAGGTAGCTGTTGCCAAAGTCCTGAAGGACGAAGGTTACATTGCGGGTTATCAGATCAGCAGCGAAATCAAACCACTGCTGTCCATCGAGCTGAAGTACTTCGAAGGCCGTCCGGTCATCGAGGAAGTGAAGCGCGTTAGCCGTCCAGGCCTGCGTCAGTACAAGTCCGTCGATGATCTGCCAAAAGTTCGTGGCGGTCTCGGTGTGTCTATCGTCTCCACCAACAAAGGTGTGATGACGGATCGTGCTGCGCGCGCTGCCGGTGTCGGCGGCGAAGTTCTTTGCACTGTGTTCTAAGGGGGGATAAGCATGTCACGCGTCGCTAAGAACCCCGTTAAGCTGCCAGCCGGTGTCGAAGTCAAATTCGCAGGCCAACAGCTTTCGGTGAAGGGTGCCAAGGGCACTCTCGAACTGAACATCCATTCGTCCGTTGAGATCGTTGAAGAAGCTGGTGAGCTGCGTTTCGCTGCTCGCAATGGCGATCAACAAACTCGCGCAATGGCTGGTACCACTCGTGCGTTGGTAAACAACATGGTCCAAGGCGTAAGCCAAGGCTTCGAGCGCAAGCTCCAGCTGGTCGGTGTTGGTTACAAAGCGCAAGCAAAAGGCACAGTGCTGAACCTGGCTCTTGGCTTCTCGCACCCAGTGGATTATGAACTGCCGGAAGGCATCACCGCTGAGACTCCTAGCCAGACCGATATCCTGATCAAGGGCATCGATAAGCAGCTGGTAGGTCAAGTGGCCGCCGAGATCCGCGACTTCCGTCCACCAGAGCCGTACAAAGGCAAAGGTGTGCGCTACGCGGACGAAGTCGTCCGTCGTAAAGAAGCCAAGAAGAAGTAGGGCATAGCAAATGACCGACAAAAAAGTTACTCGACTGCGTCGCGCTCGCAAAGCACGCCTGAAAATGCACGAACTCGAAGTCGTGCGTCTCTGCGTGTTCCGCTCGTCGCAGCACATCTACGCCCAGGTCATTTCGGCCGACGGCAACAAAGTCCTGGCATCTGCCTCGACTTTGGATAAAGAACTGCGTGATGGCGCCACTGGCAACATCGACGCGGCCACTAAGGTTGGCCAGCTGGTCGCTACGCGTGCTAAAGCCGCTGGCGTCTCGCAGGTGGCTTTCGACCGCTCTGGCTTCAAGTACCACGGCCGCGTCAAGGCGCTGGCTGATGCTGCTCGTGAAGCTGGGCTGGAGTTCTAAGTTATGTCAAATAACGACCAAAAGCGCGACGAAGGCTACATCGAGAAGCTGGTTCAAGTTAACCGCGTAGCCAAAACCGTTAAAGGCGGCCGTATCTTCACTTTCACCGCGTTGACCGTGGTTGGTGATGGTAAAGGGCGTGTTGGCTTCGGCCGTGGCAAGTCGCGTGAAGTGCCTGCTGCGATCCAGAAGGCAATGGAAGCTGCTCGCCGCAACATGATCCAAGTTGATCTGAACGGCACCACTCTGCAGTACGCAATGAAGTCCGGTCACGGCGCTTCGAAGGTGTACATGCAGCCTGCTTCTGAAGGTACCGGTATCATCGCTGGCGGCGCTATGCGTGCTGTCCTCGAAGTTGCTGGCGTTCAGAACGTTCTGGCCAAGTGCTACGGCTCGACTAACCCGGTAAACGTGGTTCACGCCACTTTCAAAGGTTTGAAAGCTATGCAGTCTCCTGAATCCATTGCCGCCAAGCGTGGCAAAAGCGTCAAGGAGATCTTCTGATCATGGCTACCGTTAAAGTTACGCTGATCAAAAGCATGACCGGCCGTATCCCTAACCACAAACTGTGCGTTAAGGGTCTGGGTCTGCGTCGCATCGGTCACACTGTAGAAGTACTTGATACTCCCGAGAATCGCGGGATGATCAACAAGGCTTACTACATGCTGCGTGTCGAGGGTTAATCGATGAAACTCAATGATCTGAGTCCAGCGCCGGGTTCCCGTCGCGAAAAGCATCGTCCGGGCCGTGGTATCGGTAGTGGTTTGGGCAAGACCGGTGGCCGTGGCCACAAAGGTCAGTCTTCCCGCTCCGGTGGCACCATTGCTCCAGGCTTTGAAGGCGGTCAACAGCCGCTGCATCGTCGCCTGCCGAAGTTCGGTTTCGTTTCCCTGAAAGCCATGGACCGCGCAGAAGTGCGTCTGTCCGAGCTGGCTAAAGTGGAAGGCGACATCGTCACCGTGCAGTCCCTGAAAGATGCCAACGTGATCAACGTCAACGTTCAGCGTGTGAAAATCATGCTGTCCGGCGAAGTTACTCGCGCTGTCACCATCGGAAAGGGAATCGGCGCCACCAAAGGTGCGCGTGCGGCTATCGAAGCAGCTGGCGGCAAGTTCGAGGAATAAATGGCTAAGCAAGGTGCTCTCTCTGCGCTCGGCAAAGGCGGTATGTCTGAACTCTGGGCTCGTCTGCGTTTTCTGTTCCTGGCGATTATCGTCTACCGAATAGGCGCACACATCCCGGTTCCAGGTATCAACCCGGACCGACTCGCGGACCTGTTTCGACAGAATGAGGGGACCATTCTTAGCTTGTTCAACATGTTTTCCGGCGGCGCGCTGGAACGGATGAGCATCTTTGCACTGGGGATCATGCCGTACATTTCGGCATCGATCATCATGCAACTGATGACCGCCGTCAGCCCGCAGCTGGAGCAGTTGAAGAAGGAAGGTGAAGCTGGCCGTCGCAAGATCAGCCAGTACACCCGCTACGGCACTGTCGTCCTCGCTCTCGTTCAGGCAATTGGCATGTCCATTGGTCTGGCAGGGCAGGGCGTTGCGTTCACTGGTGACTTTGGCTTCCATTTCGTCGCGGTATCCACTTTTGTGGCTGGTGCGATGTTCATGATGTGGCTGGGTGAGCAGATTACTGAGCGTGGTGTTGGCAACGGTATCTCGATGTTGATTTTTTCGGGTATCGTCGCCGGTCTTCCGAGAGCGATCGGGCAGTCTTTCGAGTCTGCACGTCAGGGTGATATCAACATCTTCGCCCTGGTTGCCATCGGTTTGCTGGCAGTAGCGATTATCGGTTTCGTGGTGTTCATTGAGCGTGGTCAGCGTCGTATTGCTGTTCACTACGCCAAGCGTCAGCAGGGCCGTAAGGTCTTTGCTGCGCAGACTAGCCACTTGCCGCTGAAGGTGAACATGGCCGGTGTTATTCCGGCCATTTTCGCGAGCAGCATTTTGCTGTTCCCGGCTTCGTTGGGTGCCTGGTTTGGTCAGTCTGAAGGTATGGGCTGGTTGCAGGACATCTCGCAGTCGATCGCTCCTGGTCAGCCGTTGAATATTCTGCTGTTTAGTGCAGGGATTATTTTCTTCTGCTTCTTCTATACGGCGTTGATGTTCAATCCGAAAGACGTAGCGGAAAACCTGAAGAAGTCCGGTGCCTTTATTCCGGGCATCCGTCCAGGTGAGCAGTCTGCGCGCTACATTGATGGCGTTCTGACCCGCTTGACCATGTTCGGTGCTCTTTACATGACGGCCGTGTGCTTGTTGCCCCAGTTCCTGGTGGTTGCAGCAAACGTACCGTTCTACCTTGGCGGGACCTCGTTGCTGATCGTCGTCGTGGTTGTGATGGACTTCATGTCCCAAGTACAATCGCACCTCGTTTCGCACCAGTACGAATCCCTGATGAAGAAAGCCAACCTGAAGGGTTACGGCAGCGGCATGTTGCGCTGAGTACCCATAAGGTTCGAGGAGTTGGTGATGAAAGTTCGTGCATCGGTGAAAAAGCTGTGCCGTAACTGCAAAATTATTCGCCGCGAAGGTGTTGTTCGAGTAATTTGCAGCGCGGAACCGCGTCACAAACAGCGCCAAGGCTGAGTGTGATTGTGCTTCAAGCCCGGTAGCTAGTGCGCTACCGGGTTGATTATTTGTTATTACAGCGATATTATCTCGCGCCCTATTTCTTGGCTTCCGGGGCGTAGGTAGCTGTCAATTGGAGTCCCACTGAATGGCCCGTATTGCAGGCGTTAACATTCCAGATAACAAGCATACTGTTATCTCGCTGACCTACATCTATGGTGTTGGTCGCACTACTGCACAGAAGATCTGTGCAGTGACTGGGGTAAACCCAGCCGCAAAGATCAAAGATCTGAGCGACGAGCAGATTGAACAGCTGCGTGGCGAAGTGGCGAAGTTCACCACTGAAGGTGACCTGCGTCGCGAAATCAACATGAAAATCAAGCGTTTGATGGACCTCGGTTGCTATCGCGGTCTGCGTCATCGTCGTGGTCTTCCAGTGCGCGGTCAGCGTACCAAGACTAACGCGCGTACCCGTAAAGGTCCGCGTAAGCCGATCCGCAAGTAATCGCCCCCGCGAATCGACAGGAAAATTATCATGGCAAAACCTGCTGCTCGTCCTCGTAAAAAAGTTAAAAAGACAGTGGTTGATGGCATCGCCCACATCCATGCATCTTTTAACAACACAATCGTGACCATCACCGACCGTCAAGGCAACGCTCTTTCCTGGGCTACCTCCGGTGGTTCGGGTTTCCGCGGTTCCCGCAAGTCCACCCCGTTTGCTGCTCAAGTAGCTGCTGAACGTGCTGGTCAAGCTGCGCTGGAATACGGTCTGAAAAACCTCGACGTTAACGTCAAAGGTCCAGGCCCAGGTCGTGAATCTGCAGTCCGCGCTTTGAACGGCTGTGGCTACAAGATCGCCAGCATCACCGACGTGACGCCAATCCCGCACAACGGGTGCCGTCCGCCGAAGAAGCGCCGCGTGTAATCCAGGAGATTGTAAAGAATGGCTCGTTACATTGGTCCAAAATGCAAACTCGCTCGTCGCGAAGGCACCGATCTCTTTCTGAAGAGCGGCGTGCGCGCGATCGAATCGAAGTGCAACATTGAAGCAGCACCTGGTATCCACGGCCAACGCCGCGGTCGCCAGTCCGATTACGGCACCCAACTGCGTGAAAAGCAGAAGGTCCGTCGTATCTACGGCGTTCTCGAGCGTCAATTCAGCGGCTACTACAAAGAAGCTGCTGGCAAGAAAGGTGCAACCGGTGAAAACCTGCTGCAACTGCTCGAATGCCGTCTGGACAACGTTGTATACCGTATGGGCTTTGGTTCGACTCGTGCCGAATCCCGTCAGCTGGTATCGCACAAATCCGTCAGCGTTAACGGTCAAACCGTAAACGTACCGTCTTACCAGGTTCGTGCTGGTGACGTGGTCGCGATTCGCGAGAAAGCAAAGAACCAACTTCGCATTGTCCAAGCTCTCGATCTGTGTGCCCAACGTGGCCGCGTAGAATGGGTAGAAGTAGACACTGAGAAGAAGTCGGGCGTTTTCAAGAACGTTCCAGCTCGCAGTGATCTGTCCGCCGACATCAACGAAAGCCTGATTGTCGAGCTCTACTCCAAGTAAGGGCTAGAAAATAGGTGCATCCATGCAGATTTCGGTAAATGAGTTCCTGACACCCCGCCACATTGATGTGCAGGTTGTCAGTCCAACCCGCGCCAAGATCACTCTCGAGCCTCTCGAGCGTGGTTTCGGCCACACCCTGGGCAACGCGCTGCGCCGCATCCTGTTGTCCTCAATGCCCGGCTGTGCAGTAGTCGAGGCCGAGATTGACGGTGTACTCCATGAGTACAGCGCCATCGAAGGCGTACAGGAAGACGTAATTGAAATCCTGTTGAACCTTAAAGGTCTGGCTATCAAGCTGCACGGTCGTGACGAAGTTACGCTGACCTTGTCGAAGAAGGGTTCGGGGGTGGTTACCGCTGCCGATATTCAGCTGGATCATGATGTCGAGATCGTTAACCCCGATCACGTAATCGCTAACCTGGCGTCTAACGGCGCCCTGAACATGAAGCTCACCGTAGCTCGTGGTCGTGGTTATGAACCGGCAGACTCGCGTCAGAGCGATGAAGACGAAAGCCGCAGCATCGGTCGCTTGCAGCTTGACTCTTCGTTCAGCCCGGTTCGCCGTATCGCATACGTGGTGGAAAACGCCCGTGTCGAGCAGCGTACTAACCTGGACAAGCTGGTTATTGATCTGGAAACCAACGGTACCCTGGATCCTGAAGAGGCTATCCGCCGCGCTGCAACCATTCTGCAACAGCAGTTGGCTGCGTTCGTCGATCTCAAAGGTGACAGTGAGCCAGTGGTTGTCGAGCAGGAAGACGAGATCGATCCGATCCTGCTTCGCCCGGTTGACGATCTGGAACTGACTGTACGTTCGGCTAACTGCCTTAAGGCGGAAAACATCTACTACATCGGTGACCTGATTCAGCGTACCGAAGTAGAGCTGTTGAAGACTCCGAACCTTGGCAAGAAATCCTTGACTGAAATCAAGGACGTTCTGGCCTCCCGCGGTCTGTCCCTCGGCATGCGCCTCGACAACTGGCCGCCTGCAAGTCTTAAGAAGGACGACAAGGCGACTGCCTGATCGTCGTAATCACCGAACGTCGTGTTTGGTAAGGAATGAACCATGCGTCATCGTAAAAGTGGTCGTCACCTGAGCCGCACTAGCTCGCACCGCAAGGCCATGTTTCAAAACATGGCAGTGTCGCTGTTCGAGCACGAGCTGATCAAAACTACACTGCCGAAAGCTAAAGAACTGCGTCGCGTTGCTGAGCCGCTGATCACTTTGGCCAAGACAGACAGCCTGGCTAACCGCCGTCTGGCTTTCGACCGTACTCGTTCGAAAGCTATCGTTGGTAAGCTCTTCAACGACCTGGGCAAGCGTTACGCTACCCGTGAGGGTGGCTACCTGCGCATCCTCAAGTGCGGCTTCCGCACTGGCGACAACGCGCCTATGGCGTACGTCGAGTTGGTTGATCGTGCTACTGCCGGCGAAGCTGTATCCGCCGAGTAAGACGTCAGTCTGAAACGAAAAACCGGGCCTAGTGCCCGGTTTTTTGTGGGCGCTCGAAAAGTGCCACGACCGTTAGTTATTTTCTATCGCTACTGAAAGGTTAATGAATTTGTAGGTGTAACGTTGGTGATCAATACTCCTCCTCAGCCGATTAGCCGGCAGTTATAGACTGACAAAGGAAGAGATCGCATGAGCCAAAGTAAAACGCTTACCACCGCCAGTGGCGCTCCTGTCGCCGATAACCAGAATTCCCGTTCCGCCGGCCCCCGTGGCCCGCTGCTGCTCGACGATTTTCACCTGATCGAGAAGCTTGCCCACTTCAACCGCGAAAACATCCCGGAACGCCGTGTACACGCCAAGGGCTCGGGCGCTTACGGTACGTTCACCGTTACGCGTGACATCACCGAGTACACCAGCGCCAAACTGTTCGAGTCTGTCGGCAAGCAAACTCCGACGTTCCTGAGGTTCTCCACCGTCGGCGGTGAGCGTGGTTCGGCCGATACAGAGCGCGATCCACGGGGTTTTGCCCTGAAGTTCTACACCGAAGAAGGTAACTGGGACATCGTTGGCAACAACACGCCCGTGTTCTTCATCCGCGATCCGTTGAAATTCCCGGACTTCATCCACACGCAAAAACGCCTGCCGCAAAGCAATCTGAAAAGTGCGCAGATGATGTGGGACTTCTGGTCGCATTCGCCCGAGGCGCTGCACCAGGTCACTATCTTGTTCTCGGATCGCGGCATTCCTGACGGCTACCGTCACATGCACGGCTTCGGCAGCCACACCTACAGCCTGATCAACGCCAATGGCGAGCGGCACTGGGTGAAATGGCACTACAAAACAAAGCAAGGAATCAAAAACCTCGCCCCGGCAGAAGCTGCGCGCCTGGCGGGTACTGATCCTGATTACGCCCAGCGCGATCTGTTCGGCGCGATCGAGCGTGGTGACTTCCCGAAATGGCGCGTGTGCGTACAAATCATGACCGAGGCTCAAGCGGCGGCGCACTACGAGAATCCGTTCGATGTGACCAAAACCTGGTCGCAGAAAGAGTTTCCACTGATCGAAGTCGGCGAACTGGAGCTCAACCGCAATCCGCTGAATTACTTTGCTGAAGTCGAGCAAGCGGCGTTCGGTCCGAGCAACATGGTGCCAGGTGTTGGTCTCTCGCCTGACCGCATGCTGCAAGGTCGCGTATTCGCTTACGCGGATGCTCACCGCTACCGCATCGGCACCAATCACCAGCAACTGCCGGTGAATGCCCCTCGCAGCCCGGTGAACAGCTACCAGCGCGATGGTTCGATGGCATTTGGCAGCAACGGCGGTGCGGCACCTAACTACGAGCCTAACAGCTACGTGGATTCGCCGAAGCAAGCGCCTCGCTATGCAGAGCCGCCCTTGGCTTTGAGCGGTGCAGCTGATCGTTACGATCACCGCGAAGATACCGACTACTACAGCCACGCCGGTGCGTTGTTCCGCTTGATGAGCGACGAGCAGAAAGCGCTGTTGGTCAACAACATTGCCGGCGCAATGGCCGGGGTTTCCAGTGATGTGGTTGACCGTCAATTGCAGCATTTCTACAAAGCCGATCCGGCGTATGGAGAAGCAATCGCAAAGCTGCTCAACGTACAGCTTAACGAAGTCTAAATGAGAAGCAGAACCGCCCTCGATTGGGCGGTTTTTGCGTTATTTAAACCACTTTTCTCAGAATATCTTCGCTTTTATCGCGCAAACGGAGTGACCAATCAGTCTTCGTGGTTCAAACTACAGACTTTCAAGCAGGGAGATGTAGGGCGATGCAAGGCCACCCAGACGTAATCGATTACCTCAACACGTTGCTGACCGGCGAACTGGCGGCGCGTGATCAATATTTCGTCCATTCGCGGATGTATGAGGACTGGGGTTTCACCAAGCTCTACGAACGTATCAACCACGAAATGGAAGAAGAAGCCGGGCATGCTGATGCCTTGATGCGCCGAATTCTGATGCTCGAAGGCACGCCGCGCATGCGTCCGGACGACCTTGATGTCGGCACCACCGTGCCGGACATGCTCGCCGCTGACCTGCGACTGGAATACAAAGTCCGCGCCGCGCTCTGCAAGGGCATCAAGCTCTGCGAGCAGCACAAGGACTATGTCAGCCGCGAGATGCTGCGGGTTCAATTGCATGACACCGAAGAAGACCATACCTACTGGCTTGAAAAGCAGATGGGCCTGATCAAGTTGATCGGTCTGGAAAATTACCTGCAATCGCACGCCTGATTCCACCGAATACAAAAAAGCCCCTGTCACCGACAAAGTGACAGGGGCTTTTTCATGGCCGTGATTCAGGCCTTGTCGCGTGCCAACAGTGGCTTGAGGTAGAAGCCGGTATGAGACTGCTTCATCTCCGACACTTCTTCCGGTGTACCGACGGCAATAATCTGCCCGCCCTTGGAGCCGCCCTCTGGTCCAAGGTCCACCAGCCAGTCCGCAGTCTTGATTACGTCCAGGTTGTGCTCGATCACCACCACGGTGTTGCCGTGGTCGCGAAGGCGATGCAATACATCAAGCAGTTGCTGAATATCCGCGAAGTGCAGACCAGTCGTTGGCTCGTCGAGGATGTACAGGGTCTTGCCGGTATCGCGCTTGGACAGTTCTCGGGACAGTTTCACCCGTTGCGCCTCACCACCGGACAGCGTGGTCGCCGATTGCCCCAGCTTGATGTACGACAAGCCCACATCCATCAACGTCTGAAGCTTGCGTGCCAGCGCTGGAACCGCGTCGAAGAACACCCGGGCTTCCTCGATGGTCATCTCGAGGGTTTCATGGATGCTCTTGCCCTTGTACTTGATCTCAAGGGTTTCACGGTTGTAGCGCTTGCTCTTGCAGACGTCGCACGGAACGTAGATGTCTGGCAGGAAGTGCATTTCCACCTTGATCAACCCGTCGCCCTGGCAGGCTTCGCAGCGTCCGCCCTTCACGTTGAAGGAGAAACGACCCGGACCATAACCCCGTGAGCGAGATTCCGGCACGCCGGCGAACAACTCGCGAATCGGTGTGAACAGCCCGGTGTAAGTGGCAGGGTTGGAGCGCGGCGTTCGGCCGATAGGGCTTTGGTCGATGTCGACGACCTTGTCCAGATGCTCCAGGCCCTTGATGCTGTCGTGCGCGGCTGCCTCAAGCGTCGTCGCGCCGTTGAGAGCCGTAGCGCTCAAGGGGAACAGCGTGTTGTTGATCAGCGTCGACTTGCCGGATCCGGACACGCCGGTCACGCAGGTCAGCAGGCCGATCGGAATGTCCAGGTCGACGTTGCGCAAGTTGTTGCCGCGAGCGCCCTTGAGGGACAGCGACAGCTTCTTGTTACGCGGTGTGCGCTTGGCCGGAACGGCGATCTTCACCCGGCCCGACAAGTACTTGCCAGTCAACGAGTCAGGGTGAGCCATGACCTCGGCCGGTGTGCCTTCGGCGACGATATGCCCACCGTGTACGCCGGCGCCCGGGCCGATATCCACCACGTAGTCAGCCAGGCGAATCGCGTCTTCGTCGTGCTCGACCACAATCACCGTGTTGCCGATGTCGCGCAGGTGCTTGAGCGTGCCCAGCAGTCGATCATTGTCCCGTTGGTGCAGACCAATCGACGGTTCGTCGAGGATGTACAGAACGCCCACAAGACCGGCGCCAATCTGGCTCGCCAGACGAATCCGCTGGGCTTCACCGCCGGACAAAGTGTCGGCACTGCGATCCAGCGACAGGTAGTCGAGGCCCACGTTGACCAGGAACTGCAGGCGTTCGCGGATTTCCTTGAGAATCTTGTCGGCGATCTCGCCACGACGGCCTGTCAGCTTCAGCACGCCGAAGTACTCGCACGCGTCGCCAATCGGCAGATTCGTCACCGCTGGCAGGGTTTTCTCGCCCACCCAGACATGCCGCGCCTCACGACGCAGGCGGGTGCCACGGCAATCCGGGCAAGGCTGGGTGCTGAGGAACTTGGCCAGCTCTTCACGCACCGAAGCGGATTCGGTTTCGCGGTAGCGGCGTTCAAGGTTCGGCACGATGCCTTCGAACGGGTGCGAGCGTTTGACGATGTCGCCACGGTCGTTCAGGTATTTGAAATCGACGTTCTGCGAGCCGCTGCCGTGCAGGATGAACTTCTGCTGATCGGCCGGCAGTTCGTTGAACGGCACTTCCAGGCTGAATTTGTAGTGGGACGCCAACGACCCGAGCATCTGGAAGTAATAGACGTTGCGCCTGTCCCAGCCGCGAATCGCGCCCTCGGCCAGTGTCAGCTCGCCGTTGACCAGGCGCTTGATGTCGAAAAACTGTTTCACGCCCAGGCCATCGCAAGTCGGGCAGGCGCCGGCCGGGTTGTTGAAGGAGAACAGCTTGGGTTCCAGCTCGCTGATGGCATGACCGCAGATCGGACAGGCGAAGCGGGCGGAGAAGATCATCTCTTCACCCGGCTCGTCATCCATCGGCGCAACCAGTGCAATGCCGTCCGCCAGCTTCAGCGCGGTCTCGAACGATTCTGCCAGGCGCTGTTGCAGATCGGCGCGGACCTTGAAGCGGTCGACCACGACATCGATCGAGTGCTTCTTCTGTTTATCCAGCTTCGGCAATTCGTCCAGCTCGCAGAGCCGGCCATTGACCCGGGCTCGCACAAAGCCTTGCGCGCGCAATTCTTCGAACACCGACAGATGCTCGCCCTTGCGCTCGCGGATGACCGGCGCCAGCAGCATCAGTTTGCTGCCTTCCGGTTGGGCGAGGACCAGGTCGACCATCTGACTGACGGTCTGCGCTTCCAATGGAATATCGTGATCCGGGCAGCGCGGAATACCCACGCGTGCATACAGCAGGCGCAGGTAATCGTAGATTTCGGTGATGGTGCCGACCGTCGAACGCGGGTTGTGCGAGGTCGACTTCTGTTCGATGGAAATGGCTGGCGACAAACCTTCGATGGTATCGACGTCAGGCTTTTCCATCATCGACAGAAACTGCCGGGCATAGGCCGACAGCGACTCGACGTAGCGACGCTGGCCTTCGGCGTACAGCGTGTCGAATGCCAGGGACGATTTGCCCGACCCGGACAGGCCGGTGATGACGATCAGCTTGTCCCGTGGCAGGGTCAGGTCGATGTTCTTCAGGTTGTGGGTCCGGGCCCCACGAATCAGGATCTTGTCCAAAGTGGCCTCGCTTGGCGGGCGTCGAAAACGTAGGAGTATACGGCCAAATACTGGATGGATGCACACTATCAAACGAGCGGGTTGATGTCTTACATGAAGAGTCTGTCAGCGGAGCGCGTCAAAGCGTCGCGATATACCCTGTCAATCGATGGGACTGGTAGAATCGCGGCCGGTTCACATGAGGTTTTTCCATGCACGATCCCCACAGCGAACGCATGAGTGGCAGTGAGACCCGCGCAGCAAGCGGTCTGGCCCTGGTGTTCGCCTTCCGTATGCTTGGCATGTTCATGGTGTTGCCGGTTCTGGCGACCTATGGGATGGATCTGGCAGGCGCGACACCGGCCCTCATCGGGCTGGCGATTGGCGCTTACGGCCTGACCCAGGCAATCTTCCAGATTCCCTTCGGTTTCATTTCCGACCGCATCGGTCGTCGTCCGGTGATTTACCTGGGGCTGATCGTCTTCGCCCTCGGCAGCGTGCTGGCGGCCAATGCCGATTCGATCTGGGGCGTTATCGCCGGACGAATCCTGCAGGGCGCCGGGGCGATTTCCGCCGCCGTCATGGCCTTGCTGTCAGACCTGACCCGCGAGCAGCATCGGACCAAGGCCATGGCCATGATCGGCATGACGATTGGTCTGTCGTTCGCGGTCGCCATGGTCGTGGGACCATTGCTGACCCGTGCCTTCGGCCTGTCCGGATTGTTCCTCGCCACCGGCGGCATGGCACTGTTCGGTATCGTGATCGTGATGTTCATGGTGCCAAGATCCACCGGGCCGTTGCAGCACCGCGAGTCCGGTGTCGCGCGCCAGGCGCTGATCCCGACACTCAAGCACCCGGACCTGCTGCGTCTGGATCTCGGCATTTTTGTGTTGCACGCGATGTTGATGTCGAGCTTCGTTGCCTTGCCCCTGGCGCTGGTCGAAAAAGCCGGCCTGCCTAAAGAACAGCACTGGTGGGTCTACCTCACCGCGCTGCTGATCTCCTTCTTCGCCATGATCCCGTTCATTATCTACGGCGAGAAGAAACGCAAAATGAAACGAGTTTTATTGGGCGCCGTGCTGACGCTGATGCTCACTGAGCTATTCTTCTGGCAGTTCGGCGATAGCTTGCGGGCTCTGGTGATCGGGACGGTGGTGTTTTTCACCGCGTTCAATCTGCTGGAAGCTTCGTTGCCTTCGCTGATCAGCAAGGTTTCACCAGCAGGCGGCAAGGGCACGGCGATGGGGGTTTATTCCACCAGCCAGTTCCTCGGTTCGGCACTCGGCGGTATTCTCGGCGGCTGGATGTACCAGCATGGCGGTCTGTCGGTTGTGTTCCTGGGATGCGCTGGCCTGGCTGCACTTTGGCTGGCCTTTGCTGTTACCATGCGCGAACCTCCCTACGTGACGAGTCTGCGCTTGCCGCTGTCGCCCGAGGCGATCCGCGAAGCGGGTCTGGTTGAGCGCCTGAAGGCCGTCGTAGGGGTAACAGATGCAGTGATCGTCGCAGACGAAGCGGCGATTTACATCAAATTGGACACAGAACTATTGGATCGCACCACCCTCGAGCGCCTGGTGAACAACCCGCCCGAGGCAGCGTGCGTAGCCTAGGAGAACGTTATGGCCCGTGGGGTTAACAAAGTCATATTGGTCGGCACTTGCGGCCAGGATCCCGAAGTTCGCTACTTGCCTAACGGTAACGCCGTGACCAACCTGAGTCTGGCGACCAGCGAACAATGGACCGACAAGCAAACCGGTCAGAAGGTCGAGAAGACTGAATGGCACCGTGTGTCGATGTTCGGCAAGGTTGCGGAAATCGCCGGCGAATACCTGCGTAAAGGTTCGCAGGTGTACATCGAAGGCAAGCTGCAGACCCGCGAGTGGGAAAAAGACGGTATCAAGCGTTACACCACTGAAATCGTGGTCGACATGCAAGGCACCATGCAACTGCTGGGCGGCCGTCCACAACAGGGCGACCAACAAGGTGGGGGCAACAATTACCAGCAGTCCGCTCCGGCTCCACGCCAGCAGGCACCACGTCCGCAGCAGTCGTCGGCACCGCAACAGTCGCGTCCGGCTCCACAGCAGCAGGCCGCGCCTCAGCCAGCTCCGGATTTCGACAGCTTTGACGACGATATCCCGTTCTAAAAAGCGGCGATCCAGTCAGTAATAAAAAAAGCGAAGCCATCTGGCTTCGCTTTTTTGTGGGCGCTATTAACGGGATAACGTGGTGACGTTGGCCCGTGCCGAGTGCAGTTTCTTGTAGCTGTCGATCAACCGCAGGTGCCTGTCGAGCCCCTCCAGTTTCATGCTGGTCGGCGTCAAGCCATGGAAACGCACGCTGCCGTCCACCGATCCGATGGCCGCGTCGGTGCGTTCGTTGCCAAACATCCGGCGAAAATTGGCCTCGTAGTCTTCCAGTTCCAGGTCTTCGTCCAGCTTCATTTCCAGCACCACATTGACCGCCTGGTAGAACAAACCGCGTTCAACCGTGTTGTCGTTGTACTGCAGGAACATTTCTACCGCCTCTTTTGCCTCTTCGTATTGCTGCAAGGCGAGATAGATCAGCAGTTTCAACTCGAGGATCGTCAGCTGACCCCACGCCGTATTGTCGTCGAACTCGATACCGATCAAGGAGGTGATGTCGGTGTAGTCGTCCAGCTCACTTTCCACCAAACGCTCAACCAGTGATCGCAGTTCTTCTTCGTCCAGACGATGCAGGTTGAGGATATCGGCGCGGAAGAACAGTGCTTTGTTGGTGTTATCCCAGATCAGATCGTCCGCTGGATAGATTTCCGAATAGTCCGGTACGAGGATGCGGCATGCCGTTGCGCCGATATGCTCGTAGACCGCCATGTACACTTCTTTGCCCATGCCTTTGAGGATGCCGAACAGGGTCGCGGCTTCCTCGGCATTCGAGTTTTCACCTTGGCCGGAGAAGTCCCACTCGACGAATTCGTAATCCGACTTGGAGCTGAAGAAGCGCCACGACACCACGCCGCTGGAGTCGATGAAATGCTCGACGAAGTTATTCGGCTCGGTCACCGCATGCCCTTCAAACGTCGGCTGCGGCAGGTCGTTGAGGCCTTCGAAACTGCGGCCCTGCAACAATTCGGTGAGGCTGCGTTCCAGCGCCACTTCCAGGCTCGGGTGCGCGCCGAATGAGGCAAACACGCCGCCGGTGCGCGGGTTCATCAGCGTGACGCACATCACCGGGAATTCACCACCCAGGGATGCATCTTTCACCAGCACCGGGAAGCCTTGCTCTTCCAGTGCCTGAATACCGGCGAGAATCCCAGGGTACTTCGCCAGCACGTCGGCCGGCACATCCGGCAAGGCAAATTCGCCTTCGATGATTTCGCGTTTGACCGCTCGCTCAAAGATCTCCGACAGGCACTGCACCTGGGCTTCGGCCAGCGTGTTGCCGGCGCTCATGCCGTTGCTCAGGAACAGGTTTTCGATCAGGTTGGACGGGAAATACACCACCTCGCCATCCGACTGGCGCACGTAAGGCAGCGAACAGATGCCGCGCTCTTCATTGCCCGAGTTGGTGTCGATCAGATGGGAACCGCGCAGTTCGCCGTCGCGGTTGTAAATCTTCAGGCAGTATTCGTCGAGAATTTCTGTGGGCAGTGCGTCCTTGCGGCCAGGCTTGAACCAGCGCTCGTCCGGGTAATGCACGAACGGCGCGTTGGCGATGTCTTCACCCCAGAACTGGTCGTTGTAGAAGAAGTTGCAGTTCAGACGCTCGATAAACTCGCCCAGGGCCGACGCCAACGCGCCTTCCTTGGTGGCGCCTTTGCCATTGGTGAAACACATCGGCGAGTGCGCATCGCGGATGTGCAGCGACCACACGTTGGGCACGATATTGCGCCACGAAGCGATTTCAATCTTCATGCCCAGGTCCGCCAGAATGGCCGACATGTTGGCGATGGTTTGCTCCAGCGGCAGATCCTTGCCCGCGATATAGGTATGCGCCTCGGAATTGGAGGCAGGCATCAACAACGCTTGGGCATCGGCATCGAGGTTGTCGACTTCTTCGATCACAAACTCAGGCCCGGCCTGCACCACTTTTTTCACCGTGCAACGGTCGATGGAACGCAGGATGCCCTGGCGGTCCTTGTCGGAGATGTCCGCCGGCAACTCGACCTGGATCTTGAAAATCTGGTTGTAGCGGTTTTCCGGGTCAACAATGTTGTTCTGCGACAGGCGGATGTTTTCGGTGGGAATACTGCGAGTGTCGCAGTACAGCTTCACGAAATAGGCCGCACACAACGCCGACGAAGCCAGGAAGTAGTCGAACGGACCCGGTGCCGAGCCATCGCCCTTGTAGCGGATAGGTTGATCGGCGACCACGGTGAAGTCATCGAACTTTGCTTCAAGCCGAAGGTTGTCGAGAAAGTTGACCTTGATTTCCATGGGGGATTACCAGAATAACGGGCTAGACGAATTGGCCGCCATTATCCGGCTTTTCAGGCGTATGTCTTGTCGTTGTCGGATCCTGAGCCTGGTTTACGCCTGTTTCAACTCGACGCCCGATACACGGTATCGGACGTTTTATGAGCGATTTGAGGCTCAGTCGAGGATCAGGTGTGGCAAAAAGCGGCTCGAATCCTTGGTGATCAAGCTGTTGTCTTCGCGCACACCAATCCCGGCTGCCTGATCGCCAATCACCCAAGAGCCGATCAGCGTATAGCTGTCGCCAAACTTGGGCAGCGGCGCGAATTCCTGAAGGATAAACGGCGCGTCGGTGTAGGGGCCGTCCTCTTTCACGATCAGACCGTCGGCGGTTTGCAGCTCGATGTTGGCGCCTTCGCGGGAGAAGAACGGTTTGCGCACCCAGCCCTTTGGCACCGCTTTGTTCGGGTCCGTGTCCGGATGCGCCGCGAGCAGGTTCGGGTGACCTTTGTTGAATTCCCACAGTAGCGGCAGGATGCCTTTGTTGGAGATGATGGATTTCCACGCGGGCTCAAAAAATTGCGTATCACACTGGGCAATCGCGGCGCCGAAGGGCTCGTGGAAGATGAATTCCCAAGCGTGCAGCTTGAACAGGTGAGGAATCCAGCGATCTTCAAGGTCGACGAAGCGTCCGTCGCTGGTCAGGCCGATGTCTTCGATGTCGATGTGTCGTGATTCGATGCCGACCTTTTCCGCGACCAGTCGCAGGTAATCAGTGGTGCCCTTGTCTTCGACCGAGTGTTTCATCGAGGCGAAATAAAATGGCTGCTTCAACTGCAACTGGGCGAAAGCCTGATGCAGTTTGGTGTCGATGCTGTTGAACTGGTCAGCCTGCTTGGGCAACAGACCACGTTCGATGCATTGCTCCAGCCAGCCCCATTGAAACGCTGCGGCCTCATACAGGCTGGTCGGCGTGTCGTAGTTGAGTTCCAGCAACTTGGCCGGCCCGGTGCCGTTGTAGGAGAAATCCATGCGCCCATACAAGTGCGGGTGGCCTTCGAGCCATGACGTGCGAATCATGTCGTAGAACGCCGGGGGAATGCTCAGGCGCTCGAGCAATTCTTCGTTCTGCACCACCCGGGCGACCATGTCCATGCACATCTCATGGATCTCGGTGGTCGGGTCTTCCAGATCGTTTTCGATCTGTTTGAGCGTGAACTGGTAATACGCGCTCTCGTCCCAGTAGGGTTCGTCGTCGATGGTGTGAAACAGAAAGCCGAGACCTTCGGCGGTCTGTTTCCAGTCATGACGCTCTGCACAATGGATCTTCTTCATGGCCCGGTTTCCTTAACTGCTCGACCCGCCGCCCCAGCCGCTGCGTGCACTGGCCTTGCTGCCGAAGCCGCCACGCGACGTCGACGAGGCAACGGAAGAAACCGGCTTGCTCGCCGACTTGCTGATGGTGGAGCTGTAGCTGCTGCCGGATCGCGCCTGGTTGGAGCGGCCAAACGTCGAACCGTTGGCGACGCGCTGGCTGAGCGTTGAATTGCCGTAGTTACCGCGATCGTCGCGGTAGCGGTACACCGGCTGCGAGTAATAGCTGTTGCGGTTGTTGCTCAGCATGTTGCCGATCAACAGTCCGGTCAGCAGGCTGCTGGTGGAGAAGCCCGAACCGCCGGTGTTGGCTTCCGACGCCGGCAATTGCGCCTTGGCGGCGTCGACCTGGGACTGCGTCACCTCGCCATCGGCGCTCAGCTCGAAGCCGCCGAGCCGGGGGATGAACTTGCCGGTCGAATCCTGCTGGCACCAGTCGGCGACGAAGTCAGCGTCACAATCGGCCTGGTTGTCGTACACCGGCGCAATGCGGCGATGTTCGGCCATGGCGGTCATGTAGGCGTCTGAGCAGACGTCCACCGGGAGTTTTTCATCGGCGCATTGCTGAACGGACTGGAAGTTGTACTTCTTCTGCACCGCGTAGGTTTTTTCCGTTGGCCCGCAACCGGATATCGCCATGGCGACCGATGCGGCCAGCGAGAGCTGAACGTACTTGCTTCGTTTCATCAGGATCTCCGCTGAGCAATCAGTTCTGGGAAGGGGTCATGCACGCGGCGTTCAACATGCCGACGCTGATGGCCACTGCCGCGACATAGATGCCCGCTGCGATTTCACCTTTCTTGATGCGCTCGGAGGTGCCTTTGAGCACCAGGCTGGTCATCAGGAACGCCAGCAGTTGCACAAACGCGGCAATGACTGCCCAGACGACGAAGTCGAGCAGGCTGATCGAATAGGCGATCACATTGCTCGCTGGAATGGCGAAGCCAATGATCGCGCCACCCAGTGCAATCGCAGCCGCCACGTTGCCCGAACGGATCAGTTCGAATTCTTTGTGCGGTGTGATGCGGGTGTAGATGAACTGGAACAGCGCGAACAGCACGGCGGCGCCGAGGATG
Source organism: Pseudomonas sp. GW821-FHT10C09 (assembly GCF_059415465.1). Taxonomy (NCBI): domain Bacteria; kingdom Pseudomonadati; phylum Pseudomonadota; class Gammaproteobacteria; order Pseudomonadales; family Pseudomonadaceae; genus Pseudomonas; species Pseudomonas sp. GW821-FHT10C09. The sequence goes on along the minus strand of NZ_JBWKNG010000006.1, from coordinate 245,717 downwards.
TACGACAAAAACCCGAGCACGGCTGCCGGGTTCAGGGAGATGGAGAGTGCTTCTAGCATGGACGGCTTCCTTGTTAAAAAGTATTCAGGTCGGTGGTGTACAGCGAGACGCCCAGCGACGTGCTCAAGCTGATGGTGCCTTCAGCGTCTTCTTCGACGGAAAACAGCAGGAATTCCCGGCGATCGGTCAGGCCGGTTTCGCGGGCGTACAGCATCGAACGGTGCTCGATGCTGTAGGACTGCTCCGGGTTTTTCAGCTGTTCGCTTAATGCCACCAATTCTGTCTGGCCATTTTCGGTGCCCCATTCGCGGGTGTATTCGACACCGTTATGGATGTAGGTCGGCAACCCGATCAGGCTTTGCGGGCCGGCCAGCCGACGCAGTTCCGCTTCGCTGCTGATGGTGATGTAGCTGAGGTAATTGAACAGGATCACCGACTCGACCTGGCCGGCGATTTCGCCGGTGGTGTGCACTTGCAGCCAGTACTCTTCGTCGTTCATGTAATAGCGCGACAGCCAGGTCGACTGCCCGAGATCGACGGTGCCGTTGCTCCAGATTTGCTGGGTGCCCGGGATCGTCACTGTGGTATTGCCGTCGAGCAACAACTTCAGAGTCGTGTCGAACATTACCTCTTTGCCCAAGGCCAGGCCCAGCGGGCCTGTGGCGGGTGGCGGGGTTTCGTTGGCGGTCCATTTTGACGGGGTGTTGGTGTCCGTGTTCGGAGCCTCAAGCCCCATCAACTGTTTAAACCATCCCATTGGAAATCTCCTTCAGGCGAGTGGAGGCAATGTAAAAGAGTTCGCCGCCCTGAACGCGCGTGGCGCAGGGCGGATTGATTGAAGGTTGCTGCGCGCCTTTGGCGCGATAGCCGATGAGGGTGGCGTTGTGGCGCTGTTTCATTTGCGCGTACAGATCACCAAACGTCGCCTCATAGGTGTCGGGCAGTTTCATCAGGTATTGAGTGGCGCCTTCACCCACGCACAGCAATTCATTGATGACCACTGACGAGCCGGGGTCCTGAGAGGCGCGCACCAACATCTCGATGGCCATGCTGGAAGTGCATTCCAGGCTGGGCGCGTAGGCGCTGGCGAGCGCGGCGATTTCACTGTCATTGAAATGTGCGACGACATGCCCGACCGGGTTCAGTTGATTGACCGCCAGCACGGTGGCCAGGGTCAAATCGTCTGACGGGGTGCGTACCAGCACGCGCTCGGCGCCGGGAACACCGGCACGCAACAACAATGCCGCGGAAGACAGGCTTTCACCTTTGATGAACTCTGCTTTGCCCGGCATGGGATTTTCTTCAAGGGTGCAATCGCAAATGACGATCAGGTTGTCGTTCGACGTTTCGTCCGTCAGCAACAATTCTATGACCCGTTCGCTGGACGCGCCTTCCCAGCCGATGAGCACGGTATGGCCGACCTTGCCGGTGAAATCGCCTTTACCCTTCATGCCTTTTCTCCAAGCATCGATAACACTGCTGGTGGTTTTGCCGATGGCCGCCGTCAACAGCGCAATGCCGCCGAGCATGACCCAGGTCGCCACGAAAATTCGCCCGGCCGATGTCTGTGGCGCGAGATCGCCATAGCCCACGGTCAGCGTGGTGGTGAGATAGAAGTAGGTGAACGTGGCGGGGGCGGTGAGGTGGTGCTCGCCCAGAAACACCAGGCCCAGCCAGGCTGTGCTCAGGTGTACGCCCAACGCAATCAGCAGGCCCGCCCAGCCAAAACGGTGGAAGAGGGACGAGGCGTACATGCGCAATAACAAAAAAATCGACATGGGGTCCCTGGCTCCGTGGGGGTACTCGTTCCTGGCGATAAAGTCGCGTTGGCATCCGAGTGCTCAAGTGCGCTTACCGGGCAGCATTAAACCTGCTGCGCGGTGCAGATAACAGTACTTTGGCTGCGATAAATCCGGCGAAGGCCCCGAACAGATGCCCTTCGAAGGAAACGCCCCGGCGAGGCAGGAAGCCAAAGATCAGGCCGCCATACAACAGCGCCACGACGCCCGCGGTGAGCACATTGCTCCAGCTTTTCTGGAACCAGGCGCGCGCCAGAATGTACGCCCACAGCCCGAACACCCAGCCGCTGGCGCCAATGTGTACCCCCGCAAAGCCGAACAGCCAGACCAGCGAGCCGCCCAGCAGAATAATGATGGCGCTGACCGCCATGAAACGATTGAGCCCTTCCACCATCACCAGCGTGCCCAGGACCAAAAAGGCCACGAGGTTGGCGCTCAGGTGCGAGAAGGACGCGTGTAAAAAAGGTGAAGTGACGATGCCGAGCAGTCCATGCACGGTTCGCGGGATCAGGCCGAAGGCCATAAGGCTGTAGCCGGTCGCCGCGTTGATCACTTGCAGCGCGACCATGAAGATGGCCAGGCCGGCGATTAGCTTGAAACCCTTCAGGGCATCCATCCGTGACCTCTATTCGACAAAACTGAAACGCAATCCCTGACGTGGGAGCGAGCCTGCTCGCGAAGACGGTGTGTCAGTCGGCAAAAATGTCGACTGACAGATTGCTTTCGCGAGCAGGCTCGCTCCCACAGGTTTTGCGTCTGGCGCCTGGGACGATTACTCGGCCGATTTCTGCTTCAGGCGTTCCAGGATCGCATTGGCGCTGCCTTCGTTCGGCGTGATGCCGGCTTCGCGCAGTTTGCGTTCCAGATCGGTACCGGTCGATGCGTCGGCCAGTTCGTCCTGCGCTTGCAGTTCAGCGGCGCGTTGCTGCTGCTTGGCCTGCAAACGGTTCAGGGTGCCGACGGCAGTTTCCAGTTTGCCGTTGGCGCCGCCGCTGGCGATGGAGGCGCTGACCTGGGCTTTCTGTACGCTTTCACGCGCCTTGGCCATGTCCACTTGCTGGCGCAGGCTCTTGATGCGGTTTTCGGCCTTGGTGATGTCTTTGCGCATGTTTTCCGCGTAACCACCGAATTCAGTGGCCTGCTTTTGCTCGACATCCAGTTCGTTGGTCAGGGTCGAAATCGCTTCGGCCACTTCCATCGCCAGGTCTTCGCGGTTGGCCTGGATCGCGGCCATGGCCTTGGATTCCAGGTCCTTGATTTTGGCGTTGTACTCGCTGACGCGGTCGGCCGACAGCTTGTGCTTGGCCATGATGGTGATCAGCTCACGCTTGGCGTTGGCCAGCGCGCTGTCTGCATCGCGAATTTCCTGATCAAGGATGCGCAGGGCCTGCTGGTCGACGATGGATTCGCCCACTTCAGTGGCGCCGCCGCGCAGTGCGGTGAACAATTTGCTCCAGATGGACTGAGTCATTGGATCTTCCTTTCCTGATAATTACTTGAAGAAGCGTTCGAAGGCTTCGCTGGCACGCTGGACGTTGTCGACCAGGGTTTTCACCTCGGTCACCACGTTGGTCAGGCTGGAGTCAGAACTCAGCGCGCCGAACATGTTGTAAACGACCTGGCCGTTGGGCATGGACTCGATACCGATCGAGGACAGCGGGAACATTTCCCGGCTGCGCAGCACGGCATCGTTGAAGGCTGGCACGTCGCGGATGGACTCGACGTCGACCAGAACGGTGTCAACGATGATCTGATCGCCCACCACCGCGATGTAAATCGGCAAGCCACCGAAATCGTTCATTTCCAGCTTGATGCTGGACTCGGAGCCTTGAACAAGGGAAAGGGTTATGTCGTTCGAAACCACTTCGTCGAGGGCCTTCAGGGCGTTGTAGAGGCTATCGATGTTCCAGTTGTTGCCTGCGCTCATGTAATTCTCCGACATGAATGAGCCAGCCAGAATCGGTTGGCGTAGCTGTTGCTCCATCTGCTTGAGCAAGCTTCGGTTTTCGGGAAGCACCCAAGATTCGTGTTTCACATAACCGGCGGCTGCCAGGCCCGCGCGCATCTGCTTCATGTAGAAGCTCGATGGTTTTTTCGCGGACGGTTTCGTGCGGCTTTGCATGGCAGTGACTCCGTTGTGAAAATCTCACGCGTGAGAAACCCTACGCCCAATCCTCATCGTCATCAATGACTCACGCGTGAGTTTTTTCTGCCATACGCCAAAAGGCCCGCTGCATGGCGGGCCCTGTGGTATTTCAAAGTATTTCCCGACCGTTAATGAAGGTTGGGCTATTCACATTTACCGCGTTTAATCACGCAGGAACTCATCGGTGGACACCACGTTGGCGTAGGCAAAACCCAAGGCCGACATGAACGCCGCATGAACATGGGCGGCCGGCACGGTAACGCCGTTGAATTCCAGGTCACGGCTGGCACAGGCGTCATGAATCACCGTGACGCTGTAGCCAAAATCCGCCGCCGCACGGGTGATGCCATCGACGCACATGTGGCTCATGCTGCCGACTACCACCAATTCCTTGATCCCTTGTTCATCGAGGATCGATTTCAAATCGGTTTCGCGGAACGAGTTGACGAAGTGCTTGAGGACCACGGGCTCATTGGCGAGGTTGAGCACTTTGGGGTGCAGCTTTGCGCCTTCTGAACCGGGGGTAAAGAACGGTGCCTCTTCGGAGGTGAATTCGTGGCGGATGTGCACCACCGAATCACCGGCCTCACGAAAAGCCTTGAGCAAACGAACGGCGTTATCTGCCGCGGCGTCAGCGCCGACCAGCGGCCACTTGCCTTGTGGGAAGTAGTCGTTTTGGATATCAACTACGATGAGTGCTTGCTTGGCCATGACTGTTTCCTCGAAGTGCTTGTTGGGTGTGGAATGAAGTATTGGGCTTGGCGGGCCGTCCGAGGATTGGCCGCACCGACAATAGAAGGGGGAAAACTGACAATGGACGCAGAAAGGGCAATCGCCGAACTGGGCGTGCTGATTTATCCCGGCGCGCAGATGGCGGCGGTGCATGGTCTGACGGACCTGTTCGACGTGGCTAACCGGATCGCCGCGGAGCATCAGTCGGCGCGGTTGCCGCTGCTGCGGATCAGCCATTGGCAGGTTGAAGGCGATCAGGCCCCGGTTCGGGTCTACGACAGTCATCCGGCGCCGGACTCGGCCTTGGTGGCGGTGTTGATCCCGCCGTCGATCGCCAGTTTTTACCCCGGTCAGGTGCCTCAGGCGTTGCTCCAATGGGTTCGTCAGCAGCACGCGAACGGCGCGACCCTCGGTGGCGTCTGCGTGGGCTCGATTCTCCTGGCTGAAAGCGGCCTGCTCGATGGCCGCAGCGCCACCGCACACTGGACCTCGGCCAAAACTTTCGCCGAGCGTTACCCGGCGATCAAGCTCAAGGCTGATACGCCGATTGTCGACGACGGCGACCTGATCACCACGGCCGGGCTGATGGCCTGGTCAGAGTTGGGACTGCGCCTGGTGGACCGTTTGCTCGGGCCAAGCATTGCGACTGGCACCGCACGTTTTCTGGTGGTGGAACACAGTGACAGCGCCAGTGAGTGCGGCAGCAACTTTGCGCCGATTCTCAGCCATGGCGACGCGTCGATTCTCAAGGTCCAGCATTGGCTGCAGAGTACCGGCGCGACTGATGTGTCGCTGACCACCATGGCCGAGCGGGCAGGGCTGGAGGAGCGCACGTTCCTGCGTCGGTTCCGCGCGGCGACCGGGCTTAAACCGACTGAATACTGCCAGCACCTGCGGGTCGGCAAGGCTCGGGAAATGCTTGAGTTCACCAATGGCACCATCGATCACATTGCGTGGACCGTGGGGTACCAGGACCCGAGTGCGTTTCGGGCGACGTTCAAGAAAATTACCGGGCTGGCGCCGAGTGATTACCGAACGCGGTTCGGTGTGTCGCCGACGGCTGCCGTGCCACGCTAGCCGCATCACCTCAAATCCCCTTGTGGGATCGGTGCTGAGTTTGAATCGTGCAAATTGCAGGAGAGGAATCGACTGTCGTGCAGAATAAAACAGGCCTGATGCCATTACCTTTTCGGCAACTATCTGATTTGAAAGTTGTTTGCGGCACCCGCCGCTTGGCCTGATCTCTGCACCGTTCCCTCAACACTCATCAAGCGCCAATTGAAGGGGGACGCATGACCCCAACAAGCCGCAAAAAACTGGTGGTCGCCCATTCCGTGCACCCCGATGCGCCACAGCATGAAGTCGAAACCAATCGTGCCCTGGCCCGTTGGCTGGCGCAGATTCTGGGCCTTAAATATGGCGGCAGTTTTGATCAGCAACTGCATGACGGCCGTGATCTCTACCTGCTGCCGACCCAGACCCTGATAGGCGCCGCTGCCGCCCGGCAAATGGGCGTCAAAGGGCCGGAGGATTTGTGGGGCGGTTATGTCGACCACGATTTCATCTGCACCAAGGCCATCAGCCATGGCTTGCTCAACAAAAATGCGTACGCCCCGCCAGGCTGGTCACCGCTGTTTTCCGAGCGCGTGCGCAACGTGGTGCTGGATGGCCTCAGCGTGTTCTCCCTCGACGATGCGCGGCCCGCCGCCGAACACTTGCTCTACAACGGCCCGATCCGTCTCAAGCCGGTACATGCCTGCGCTGGGCGGGGACAGGAAGTGATTGAAAGTCTCGACCAGTTTGACGCCGTCCTCGCCAGACCCGATGCCAACAAGCTGTTCACCGAAGGCGTAGTGTTGGAGCAGGACCTGAGCAACGTGATAACCCACAGTGTCGGCCAGAGTTTTATCGGCGACACCGTGCTGAGTTACTGCGGTGATCAATACTTGATCGAAGACGGGCAGGGTGAGTTGGTCTATGGCGGTTCCAACCTGCTGGTGGTGCCGGGTTATTACGAGGACCTGCTCAAGCTGCCGTTGCCGGATGACGTGCGATTGGCGATCCAGCAAGCCCAAGTGTTTGACAGCGCCGCCGATGAGGCCTATCCCGGTTTCTATGCATCCCGGCGCAACTACGACATTGTCCAGGGCCTGGACAGTAACGGCAAGCAGCGCAGCGGTGTGCTGGAACAATCGTGGCGCATGGGCGGTGCCAGCAGCGCGGAAGTGGCTGCATTGCAGAGCTTCGTCAACGATCCGCGGATGCGCGCGATTCGCGTGTCATCCGTCGAAACCTACATCGATCAACCGTTGCCGGCGGACGCCATCGAGGTGTACCGCGGTCCTGCGGAAAACAGTGACTTTCTTCTCAAGTACGTAACGGTCAAATCCTATGACGGCTAGAAGCGAAACCATTCAGATCGACATCGACGATGAACAGATGAGCGGGACTTTTCTCAGCCCCAAATCCAAGGTCCCCGGCGTGCTGTTTGTGCACGGTTGGGGCGGCAGTCAGGAGCGGGACCTGGAGCGGGCCAAAGGCATCGCCGGTCTAGGCTGCGTGTGCCTGACATTCGACTTGCGCGGGCACACCGGTGGCACCGGGATCCCGCTGACACGCGTCACCCGTGAAGACAACTTGCGCGACCTGCTGGCGGCGTACGACCGGCTGCTCGCGCACCCGGCGCTCGACACGTCGGCCATCGCCGTGGTCGGCACCAGTTATGGCGGTTACCTGGCCGCGATCCTGACGTCATTACGCCCGGTGCGCTGGCTGGCGCTGCGGGTGCCGGCGCTGTACCGCGACGATCAGTGGCACACGCCCAAGCGTGAGCTGGACAAGGCTGATCTGCGCGATTACCGCAGCACGTTGATCCGTGCCGACAGCAACCGGGCATTGCATGCTTGCTCGCAATTCACCGGTGATGTGCTGCTGGTTGAATCCGAGACTGACGAGTACGTGCCCCACGCCGCCATCATGAGTTACCGCGCGGCCTGTCAGCAGACCCATTCGCTGACCCACCGGATTATCGACGGCGCCGATCACGCCTTGAGCGACCCGGTTTCGCAGCAGGCGTACACCTCGATCCTGGTGGACTGGATTACCGAAATGGTGGTGGGTGAGCGGTTGAGCATTATTCAGTCCAGCTGAGATTTGCAGTGTCCTTCAGGTCATTCGCGAGCAGGCTCGCTCCCACATTTGTAATGCATTCCCCTGTAGGAGCGAGCCTGCTCGCGAAGGCGGCGCTCGACTCACCACATACCTCAAGAAGGTTTCTTCGAGATCCGCAACGACTTGGCCTTGGCCTCAACCACCAGATACATCACCAACGTAATCAGCAACGGCAGGATGAAATAAATCGCCCGGTACGCCAGCAATCCCGCCACCAGGCTCCCCCGCGAAACCTCATGTTGCAGCAGCGCCACAAACACCGCCTCCAGCACCCCAAGCCCCGCCGGAATATGCGTAATGACCCCGGCGATGGCGCTGATCAGCAACACCCCCAGTACCAGTGGATAATCCAGTTTGCTCGGCAACAAGGTAAAAATTACCGCCGCCATCAACGACCAGTTCAGCGCCCCCAGTGCCAGTTGCAGCACCGCCATGCGCAGCGATGGCAGGTTGATTTCCACCCCGCGAATCGCCCACTCCCGACGTTTGGAAAACCGGCAAGCGGCCAGGTAACCCGCGCTCACCAGCAGCAGCACCACGCCGACGCCTTGCAATGCATCGCTGCTGAGTTTCCAGCCGGGCGGCATGCGCACCAGGCCGCTGCTGAACACCGCGCCGGCAATCACCATGTAGCCGAACCAGTTGGTCGCGAGGCTCAAACCGAGGATTTTCGCGATGTTGCCCTTGCTCACGCCCAGCCGTGAATACAGGCGGTAGCGCATGGCGATGCCGCCCACCCATGCGCTCAGATTAAGGTTGAAGGCATAGCTGATGATCCCCACCGGCAGGATCTGTTTCCACGTCAGGTCCTGGCGAATGTAGGTGCGGCCGATCAGATCAAAACACGCGTACACCAGAAAACTGACCAGCGTCAGCCCGGAGGCGATAACCAGCGTGCGCACTTTGAAATCCGCCAGGGTGTCGAAGACTTCATTCCATTCGAGACGCTGGGCAAGCATCGTCAGCAAAACGATCAGCGCCAGGAAAAACAGCATCGTCAAGGGACGCTTCCAACGACTCCACCGGGTTTTCGCCGGGTGCTCGGCGTGTGTCGGCGAATGAGCTTCAGCGCGGGACATGGTGATCGCTCCCGGTCGCGTGGCTGAAGGGCTTCAGGCGCGGCTTGTGGGCCGGCAGCCAACCCGCCCATGCCGGGAAATGCCGCAGGAAGTGAAACACCAGAAAGCCGACCGTCATGTGCCAGATGCGTCCGCGTGGGGCCGTGTCGACGGACATCGCTTTGCAGTGGTTGTCGCTCAGGTGTTCAAGGCGCTCGAACAGCGTGCGGTTGAACGCACGGTCGCGGATCAGCACGTTGGCCTCCAGGTTCATCGACAGGCTCAGCGGGTCGAGGTTGCTCGAACCGACGGTGCTCCAGTCCTCATCGACCAGCGCGACTTTGCCGTGCAGCGGCCGCTCGCAATACTCGTGAATCTGCACGCCTGACTTGAGCAGATAGTCGTAGGTCATGCGCGCCGCGAGCTTGGCCACCAGCATGTCCGGCTGCCCTTGAAGAATCAGCCGCACATCGACGCCACGGCGCGCCGCGTTGCGGATCTCGCGCAACAAGCGAAAGCCGGGAAAGAAGTAGGCGTTGGCGATCACCACGCGGCGTTGGGCCGTGCGCAGCGCCAATCGGTAAACCTCTTCGATGTCGGTGCGATGGTCGCCATTGTCGCGGTACACCAGCCGAACCTGGCCATCATGATCGTTGACCGCCAGCTCCGAGCGCCGCTGCCGACGTCGCTGCCACCAGTATTTGGCCCGGGCCGGGCGACCGCATTGCAGCAGCGCGAAGTGATGAATGTCGGCCACTGCCGGGCCTTGCACCTCAACCGAATAATCCTGTTTGGCCTCGGGGCCGAAGTCGCCCAAATGGTCGGCGGAAAAGTTGATCCCGCCGATGAAGGCAATCGTGCCGTCGACCACCACGATCTTGCGGTGCAGCCGACGGAACCAGTTGGTGCGAATGCCCAGGTGCTTTGGCGCTGGATCGAATATCTGGATGTGAACGCCGGCCTCGCTCAACGCGGCGAGGTACCCGGTGCTCAATTCGCCGCAGCCAAAACCATCGAGACTGGCGGTGACGCGCACACCGCGCCGGGCCGCATCGATCAGCACTTGCTGCAGCTCGTTGCCGACCTTGTCCTCGAACACGATGAAGGTTTCCAGGAGGATTTCCGTGGTGGCCTGACGCATGGCCTCGAACACTCTCGGGAAATACGCTTCACCGTTTTCCAGCAACTCCACCCGGTTGTTGCCTTGCCAGCCGTAATCGACATCGACCACGCCGGGTTTACCGGTGGTCGGCGGGACGGACACGTGTTCCACGCGGGTTTCTTGCATCGACGGGATGCTCATAGCTCGATCTCCACCGACAGCGGTGCATGGTCGGAAAGGTGTGACCAGGGGCGGGCGGCCAGCACCTGCGGACGGTGGGCCTTGAGGTTGCGCACGTAGATGCGGTCCAGTCGAAGTGCCGGCATTCGCGCCGGAAAACTGCGCGCCGGTTTGCCGTGATGCTCGGCGAACACTTCGCGCAGGCCGCACGGCTTGAGCAGCACATCGGCGCGCTGGCGCCAGTCATTGAAGTCCCCGGCCACGATTACCGGCGCATCGTCCGGCAGCTCTGCCAAACGCCGGGTCAACAACTTGAGTTGTTCCGTGCGATGGGTTTCGCGCAGTCCCAGGTGCACGCAGATGGCATGGATTTCCTGGCCATCACCGGGCAAGCGCAGCACGCAATGCAGGAGGCCACGGTTTTCGTGGCCGCTGATCGACACGTCCAGGTTGTCATGGCGAATGATCTGGAATTTCGACAACAGCGCATTGCCGTGATCGCCGGCCGGGTAGACCGCGTTGCGCCCATAAGCGAACTGCGGCCACAAAGTGTCGGCCAGGAATTCGTATTGCGGCATCGCCGGCCAGTTGCTGTAGCGCATGGGATGCTGTTCATGAGCGCCGTGGACTTCCTGCAAAAACACTACGTCGGCGGACACGCTGCGCACTGCTTCACGCAATTCCGGCAGGATGAATCGCCGGTTCAGCGCGGTAAAACCTTTGTGCGTATTGACCGTCAGCACGGTGAAGCGGCGCACGGCGGTGAGAGTCGGGGACGGCTCATCCGCTGCGTCGAGCGGCTCGGGAATATTCATGGCAGCACGCCTTCGGCTGCGGGCTCACCGGGAGCGGTGGCGAGTTGGTTGTCGAGATGGAAACGTTCAAGCAAGTGCCGCGCATCGAAGGGTGCGCGGACCTTGATGTCGTTATCGAAATAGCAGAACACCTCGCGGGATTTGCGCGCCTTGGGTTTCTGCCGAGGTGCGATCAAGTGCGCGTCCGACGGTTGCTGGCCATGCACCCAGGCGTCGATCCGGTCGCCCCAGCGTTTCAGCGCCTGCGGGGTATAGCCGCTGGCGTAGAGCTCTTCGGCACCGTGCAGGCGCAGGTAGACGAAATCGCTGGTGAGGTCTTCGCGGTACGGCCATTTGCCCGCCGTATCGGCAATCACCAGCGCGGCGTTGTAGCGTTTGAGCAATTGGATAAACGCGGGGTCGACGAAGCTTTCGTTCCTGATTTCCACGGCATGACGCACGGGGTGTTTCTTGTGAGCCTTGAGGCTGGCGTGGCCATTGACGTGCGAATCATGCTGGCGGGCGAGGGCGGCCGCTTGTTGGGTGTCGTGGGGTAGTTGTTCGAGGAAGCTTTCGAACACATCGGCATCGAATTTGAAGTTGGGCGGGAATTGCCAGAGGATCGGGCCGAGCTTTTCCTTGAGCTCCAGCACCCCGGAGGCGAAGAAGTTCGCCAGGGGGTGATGGATATCCCGCAGGCGCTTGATGTGGGTAATGAAGCGCGGGCCTTTGACGCTGAAGACGAAACCCGGCGGGGTGTCGGCGTACCACTCGGCGTAACGTTCCGGCCGTTGCAAGGCGTAAAACGAGCCATTGATTTCAATGCTGTTGACCGCCCGCGAGGCGAATTGCAATTCGCGCTTTTGGGTCAACCCCTTCGGGTAGAAATCCCCCCGCCACGGCGCATAACGCCAGCCTGAAATACCAATATGAATCGCCGCCATGTCGCCTCCCGCCTGATGGTCCTCGGACAGCCCTGTCTTTGGATGACTGCCGGGCGGGCGAGAAAGTTTCGACAGGGCTACAGACGGTACGGCCTCACACAAATCAAATGTGGGAGCGAGCCTGCTCGCGAAGACGGAGTGTCAGTCAACATATTCGGCGACTGACCCACCGCTATCGCGAGCAAGCTCGCTCCCACAGGGGTCAGGTTAATCAATGTCCTGCGACGATTCGGGTTGAGCCTTGATACACCGGCCCCAACCGATCAAGCCGACCGCTCCACTCCGTCAGCGCCAATGCCACCAACACCACCAGACCACCGATCCACGCGGTATGAATCAACCCCATGTGCGCAACGATCAACCCACCACCCCACGCGCCACCGGCAATACCGAGGTTGAACGCCGCAATGTTCAGTCCAGACGCCACGTCTACTGCCTGTGGCGTGTGATGTTCAGCCTGACGCACCACATACACTTGCAGGCCCGGTACGTTGCCGAAGGCGACGGCGCCCCAGACCAGCACCGTAGCCAACGCCAGCCATGGATTACCGGCGGTAAACGTCAACACGAACAGTACGGCGGCGAGCAAGGCGAAGATGATTTTCAGCGCGCTGATCGGACCACGTTTGTCCGCCAGTTTGCCGCCCCAGATGTTCCCCACCGCCACCGAAACGCCGTAGACCAGCAACACCAGGCTGACCGTGCCGGCGCTGAAGCCGGAAATGTCCTGAAGAATCGGCGCCAGGAAGGTAAACGCGATGAACGAACCGCCGTAGCCGACCGCCGTCATGGCGTACACCAGCAACAGGCGCGGTTGCTTGAGCACCTGCAATTGTTGCAACAGCGAAGCGGGTTTGCTGTGGGCGATGTTTTTCGGCACGTAGATCAGGCTGCCGATGAAGGCGATCACACCCAAGGCCGACACCGCGAGGAAAGTTTCACGCCAGCCGAAATGCTGGCCAATGAACGTCCCCAACGGTACGCCGGTGACCAATGCCACAGTCAGGCCAGTGAACATGATGGCGATCGCACTGGCGGCTTTTTCCTTGGGCACCAGACTGGTGGCGATGGTCGAGCCAATCGAGAAAAACACCCCGTGGGCCAGCCCGGTGACGATCCGCGCAATGATCAGCGACTCGTAGCTCGGTGCTTGCCAGGCCAGCAGGTTGCCGAGGGTAAACAGCACCATCAGCGACAACAGCAGCATTTTGCGCGGGACTTTGCCGGTCAGGGCGGTCAGCACCGGGGCGCCGATGGCCACGCCCAGGGCGTAGAGGCTGACCAGCAGGCCAGCGGACGGCAGGCTGACGCCAAGGTCGGCGCCGATGGTGGGTAACAGGCCAACGATGACGAACTCGGTCGTCCCGATGGCGAAGGCGCTGAGGGTCAGCGCGAGCAAGGCAATGGGCATGACTGCAACTCCGGTGGGTTTGAGTGAATGGAGCGCAGTGTCGGGGTTGCGGTCGTGCGGAAAAATACAGGGAGGAGCATTTGATATTTGCGTTAAGGTCAAATATCGACAGTGCTATACAGTTATTTGTGGGAGCTAGCTTGCTCCCACAAGGAATCGCGTAGTCCTTATCCCGCGGCCAAAACCGAACTTGCCCGCTATTTTCAGATCAGTTTCTTACAGACTTTTCGACGGAGCTTCCCGTTTTGCTCAAGTTCAAGACTGCGATTTCGCTGGCGCTACTTCTGTTCACTTGCAGCCTCGGGCTGCACGCCGCGACGCTGCCGGGCCTGCCTGCGACCAGCACCGCCGCGACGCCACCGGCTCACCCGGAACCGTTGGTCCAGGGTGGTTTGCTCGGGGCGATCAGTTCGAGCATCGATCAGGTCGAGAGCAAACTCGATCTCAACGAAGACCTGGTCGACGCCTGGCGTCTGCGCGCCGACCGTGCGGCGGACGAAGTGGATCAATTGGTCAATCGTCCCTCGGCGCGTTCCAGCTGGAGTGTGGCGGGGGATTTCCTGATTTTGTCCGGTGTATGGATGAGCGTCTTTGCGATGCTCTGGCTGCTCGGCGGGATGCTCGCCACACGACTGAGCCAACACCGCTTGCTGCTCACCCGTGAACGCGGCCAGGCCGTGCTCGGGTATGTATTGCCGTTCAGCCTGCCGGCGCTTATCAGCCTGCCGTTGACGATTTTTGTCAGTCACTACCTGCCGGTGTCCGCCGGTCGGGCGCTGGCCTTGTGTTTCGCCTACGCCACCAGCAGCGGCATTTTCGCCGCCTCGCTGGTGCTCACATTGGTGGTCCTGTTCAACACCGGGCATAAGCGCCGGGCGGTGCAGATCCTTCGTAATTACACCCCGCGCCCACTGTTTGGCATCGGCTTTCTCGTCGCTCTCAGCGATGCCTTGACCAGCCCGCAGATCGCCCACCAATTGGGTAACAACCTGACCAGCAGTATCGCGGTATTTACCGGGTTGGGGGCTTCGATTTCCTTTGGTCTGCTGGTGATCAAGATGCGCCGCCCGGTCGCGCATCTGATCCGCATTCTGCCGCTCGCCCAACGCCTCAAGCAGCCGGCATTGCGCGAGACGCTGCGAATTTTTTCGGGGCTTTGGTATTGGCCGATTCTGTTGATGGTGATGGTCTCGGTCATGAACCTGATCAGCATCAGCGATGACAATCAGCAGGTGCTGCGCAGCGCACTGTTCACCACCGTGTTGTTGATCGCCACGGTGTTTCTCAGCACCACGTTGCATCACGTGTTCAAGACCCGCAGCGAGCAAGCGGCGCGTCGCAGCAATGCTTATAAAGAGCGTTTCCTGAGCCTGTCACATGCCTTGCTGCGGATCGGCATGGCGATTGTGTTCATCGACATCCTGGGGCGTATCTGGGGTGTGTCACTCCTGGAATTCGCGATGAGCAACACGGTCGGGCGCGCGATCAGTGACTCGCTGAGCCGCATCGGCCTGATCTTCCTGGTGACCTGGATGGTCTGGGTGGTGCTCGACACGGCGATTCAGGAAGCCCTGAAACCGCCGGTCAACAAACGCTCCGCACGCCAGCCGAGTACGCGGGTGAAAACCATCCTGCCGCTGCTGCGCAATGCGATCAAAATCCTCCTGGTGGTGATCTGTGCGATCACCACCATGGCCAACCTGGGGATCAATGTCGCGCCGTTCCTGGCCGGTGCCGGGGTGGTGGGGCTGGCCATCGGTTTCGGCTCCCAGCAACTGGTGCAGGACGTCATCACCGGGCTGTTCATCATCATCGAAGACACCTTGTCGATTGGTGATTGGGTGGTGCTCGATTCCGGGCATGCCGGCACGGTCGAGGGCCTGACCATCCGCACCCTGCGCCTGCGTGACGGCAAGGGTTTTGTGCACTCGGTGCCGTTCGGCCAGATCAAGGCAGTAACCAACCAGTCCCGGCAGTTTGCCTATGCGTTCTTCTCGGTGCAGTTCACCTACGATACCGACGTCGACAAGGCGATCGAGCTGATCCGCGAGGCCGGGCATTCGATCAGCGACGACCCGTTTCTCAAGTACAACCTGCAAGGGCCGCTCGACGTATTCGGCGTCGACAAAATGGACCTTAACGGCGTGGTGCTGACGGCCCAGTTCCGTACCGTGTCGGGGGGACAATATGCGGTGAGCCGGGCGTTTAACCAGCGTTTGAAAAAGCTTGTGGATAACAGCCCGTGGGTGCATTTCGCGCAGACTTATCCACAGCAGGTTTTTATGCCGAAGCGGCAGGTGGATGGTGAGGGCGAGTTGGCGCAGGAGCATTCGGCGGTGTTGCTGCCGGATCAGCTTAGAACCCAGTGATTTGTGGTGAGGCTGATGGCACCTTCGCGAGCAGGCTCGCTCCCACATTGAATCTCCAGTGAACACAGAATTTGTGAACGACAGAGATCCCCTGTGGGAGCGAGCCTGCTCGCGAAGAGGCCGGTGCAGATACCCTCAATGCCGGATCAATTTGCTATGCAATTCAGCACTCGATACCTGATCCAGCTCCAGCCAAAAATGCGGCTTGCCGGCAATCTCCGCCGCCGCCGGCAATCCGTCGCGGTACACCAGCCGATTACTCGCCAACGCCGGCACCTTTGCCCCCGGCAACAGCGTCCCGGCCAGGTTCAGCGGATCAACCCCGCACACCGCAATCAAACTCCCGTCATGCGGCCGTCGACGTACTTCGCGCAACAACGGAATCGCCTCGGGCAACGCAAACTGTTCACCGGCCAAGCCACTGACAAACCGCCCGCCACGTATCTCGCCCCGCGCCTCCAGCCGATGAAAGGTGCGCAGCAATTCGCGCCAGCTCGGCAGCCAATCCGCCTCCCGTTCCAGCAAACGCCAGAACACCACGCCGTA
This sequence comes from Pseudomonas sp. GW821-FHT10C09, assembly GCF_059415465.1. Taxonomy (NCBI): domain Bacteria; kingdom Pseudomonadati; phylum Pseudomonadota; class Gammaproteobacteria; order Pseudomonadales; family Pseudomonadaceae; genus Pseudomonas; species Pseudomonas sp. GW821-FHT10C09. Next base: position 229,465 of record NZ_JBWKNG010000006.1, on the reverse strand, counting down.
GCGTCGCAGCAACGTCATGGCGATGTGTTCCAGTGTGTCGACAGGCGTGGGCGCCGGACGTGGGTTATCCACAACCGGCGCGGCCGGCCCGCGACGTAACAAGGCCCAGCGCCCGGCATCGTCCATACCTCCGACAAACGCTCCGCGCCCGCGTCGACTGCTGCGATTCTGGCGTTTGCTGGCCGGGGTGATCAGCGCCCGTAAGCCGGCGAAGCTGTCGGCATTCACCAGCCCGGCGCCGACCAGTTCTTGCAAGGCGATTTCCAGTTCTGCGCGCAACAGATGAGCTTCGTGAATCAGCTCATCGAAAAACAGCGCGCCGTGCTGGCTGAGCGCCTCGTGAACCTTTTGTGTTTTGGGCGACAGATCGCTGACCGCTGTCTGCTCGGTCAAGCCGCTCCATAAGCCGACCTGACTGCGCGGCAGCAGCAGAATCGGCGTGCTGCGCAGCGCGGTGCTGGCGCTTTTGTTGTGAGCGGTCAGACGGGTCCAGACCAGTTTGCCGCTGCGGCACAGATCGTCCAGCCAACCCGGCGAAAAGTCTTTGATCCGCGCCGGCAGGATGTCGCTGTCCCACGCCGATGCGGCGGCGGGGTAGCCTTCGAACTGACTGATGATCGCCGGCAAAACCGCGCTGCCCTGGCCCTGAGTCGCCGCCGACAAGTGCTGCCAGTCGAACAGGAAACGCATGAAATCCTGCAGCGCCACCGGCTCGATTTCCCGGCGCAACCGCTTGACGGTGTAGCGGTGAATGCGCGCCAGCAGATGCCGCTCGCACCATTGCTCATCGCCCGCGCCCGGCGTGAACTGGCCGCGCAATACGTAACCTTCGCGTTCCAGTTGCGCCAAGGCCTGGGTGACGCGATTGGCCGCCAATCCAAGCGGTTCGGCAATCGCTGTGAGTGGCAATGGCCCGAATGCACTGAGCCGAGCGCGAATGACTTCAACGATGGCTTCTTCTGGCGCCCAAATCTCATCAAAACCGGGCAACGCTTGCAGTGCCGGCAACAAAATGACCTGTGGATGAATTGCCTGCCAACAAGTCAGCCGCTCCAGGGCCAGCCACAGCGATTGCCCGGCATTGATCTGCAAGCGGCTGGCGCGACCGCTGTCGGCCAGGGCGTTAAGCCAGTCGAGCCAGTGCGCATTGGCCTGCGCCTCGGCATCGGTGATGCACGCAAGACTCATCAACGCCTCGTGCATTTCATCGACGCCGGTGGGTGTCGGCCAGGCCTCATCGCGTACCGCTTGAATCGCCTCGGCATCCAGCGCGCCGAGGTCGTCGGTGGACTGTGGGTCGGTCCAGCGCCGGTTGAGCACGGCTTGCGTGCGGCGCTCTTCCAGCGGCGCGTCGTCGAGAAAGGTGTAGGGCCGGGCGCTGAGGATTTCCGCTGCCAGCGGGGAGGGCGCCGGCAAGTCGCGACTGATCAGCCGCACGTCGCCACGTTCCATGCGCCGCAACAGCGCCAGCCAGCCTTCGCTGTCCATCGCCTCGTGCAGGCAATCGTCGAGGGTCTGTTCCACCAGCGGATGGTCGGGGATTTCACGCTCGCCGGCGAGGTTTTCCACGCAGGCAATCTGATCCGGAAAGACGCTGGCGATCAGGTCTTCACTCTTCATCCGCTGGATCTGCGGCGCCACTTTGCGTCCGCCGCTGTAGCGCGGCAGGGCCAGGGCGACTCCGGTATTCCAGCGCCAGCGCACGCCGAACAGCGGCGCGTCGAGCACCGCTTGAATCAGGATGTGCTCGGCGCTGTTGCTGTGCAGGTAACGCCAGACGTCGTCGAGTTCAAAACTGTGGCTGGTGGACAGCGACAGCACGATGGCGTCTTCGCTGGCGGCGGCCTGCAATTCGAAGTTGAACGTGCGGCAGAAACGCTTGCGCAGGGCCAGTCCCCAAGCGCGATTGATGCGGCTGCCGAACGGGGTGTGGATGATCAGTTGCGTGCCGCCGGACTCGTCGAAAAACCGTTCCATCAGCAGCGTGTCTTGTGACGGCAGGGCGCCAAGGGTCAGGCGCGCACGAGCGAGGTAATCCGTCAGTTGCTCGGCGCTGGCGAGGTTCAGGCCGAGGGTGTCGGTCAGCCAGTCGAGGGCCGGTTGCAGGTTGCCCGGTGTGGCGCCGAGCAGTTCGTCGAGGTGTGCTTGCAAGCGCGCGACGGCAGATGACAATTCAGCGCTGCGTCCCGGCGCTTCGCCGAGCCAGAACGGAATGGTCGGCGGTTGGCCCTGAGCGTCTTCGACCCGGACCTTGCCGGTGTCGACCCGCAGGATTCGATAAGAGGTGTTGCCCAGCTGGAACACGTCCCCGGCGATGCTTTCCACCGCGAAGTCTTCGTTGACGCTGCCGATGTTCAGCCCTTGGGGTTCCAGCAACACGCTGTAGTCGGCGTTGTCCGGAATCGTCCCGCCACTGGTGACGGCGGTCAGCTTGGCGCCCCGGCGACCGCGCAGGGTGCGGGTCACGGCGTCGCGGTGCAGGTACGCGCTGCGGATGCCCTGGCGCCCGTTGTAACCCTCGGCGAGCATGTGCAGCAGCGCCTGATAGTGTTTTTCGTCGAGCCCGGCATACGGCGACGCTTTGCGGAACGTCTCCAGTAGCGCCTGTTCCGGCCATTCCTGGCAACTCACTTCGGCGATGATTTGCTGTGCGAGCACGTCCAGCGGCGCGGTGGGAATCTGCAACGTGTCGAGTTCGCCGCGCCGCACGCAATCAAGCAGCGCGGCGCATTCGATCAGGTCGTCGCGGGTGGTGGCGAACAAGCGGCCCTTGGGCGTACCGCCGACCTGGTGCCCGGAGCGACCCACTCTTTGCAGAAACCCGGAAATCGTGCGCGGCGAGGCGATTTGGCACACCAGGTCGACATCGCCAATGTCGATGCCCAACTCCAGCGAAGCGGTGGCGATCAGCACTTGCAGATCACCGCGCTTGAGCCTTTGTTCGGCGTCCAGGCGAAACTCTTTGGCCAGGCTGCCGTGGTGCGCGGCGACCGCGTCCTTGCCGAGGCGTTCGCTCAGATGCCGACTCAAGCGTTCGGCGAGGCGCCGGGTGTTGACGAAAATCAGCGTGGTCCGGTGCTCGCGGGCGAGGGCGGCGAGGCGATCGTAGACCAATTCCCAGACGTCATTGGCCATCACCGCCGACAACGGCACGGGCGGTACTTCGATGCCCAGGTCCCGTGGGCGGGCGTGGCCGATGTCGACGATGGCGCAAGGACGGTCGCGGCCGACCAGAAAGCGCGACACCGCTTCGATGGGTTTTTGCGTGGCGGACAGGCCGATGCGCACCAGCGGTTCCGCGCACAACGCCTGCAGCCGTTCAAGGCTCAGGGCCAGATGGCTGCCGCGTTTGCTGGCGGCGATGGCGTGGATTTCATCGACGATGACCGTGCGTGTGGTGCCGAGCATCTGCCTCCCGGAATCGGAGCCGAGCAGCACGTAAAGCGATTCCGGGGTGGTCACCAGAATGTGCGGCGCGGTCTTGCGCATGGCCGAGCGGTCTTTCTGCGGAGTGTCGCCGGTGCGCACGGCGGTGTTGATCTGCAATTGGGGCAGGCCCATCGCCCGTAATTGCCCGGTAATTCCGGCCAGCGGGTTTTGCAGGTTGATCTGGATGTCGTTGGACAAGGCCTTGAGCGGCGAGACATAGACCACCAGGGTTTCGTCCGGTAGCCCGTCGTCGGTTTCCAGACCGCGGTGAACCAGGTCGTCGATGACGGCGAGGAAAGCGGTAAGGGTTTTACCGGACCCGGTGGGCGCGGCGATCAGGGTCGAGTGGCGCTGACGAATCAACGGCCACGCCTGGGCCTGGGCGGCGGTGACCGTCGGGAAGGTGCTGCTGAACCAGGCGCTGACGGCGGGGTGGAAGCCTGCCAGGGCGCTGTCCGTGGGGATTGGCAGATTCATGAAGTGATTTATGCGGGTGGGATGGGCAAGTTGCAAGTACCGCTCGGGATCTATATTGACCCCTCTGGCCCCTTCGCGAGCAGGCTCGCTCCCACAGTGGATCGGTGCATCAACACGAATCCCCTGTGGGAGCGAGCCTGCTCGCGAAGGGGCCCATAGCCGCACCACAAATCCCGGGGATCTACACTTTACGGATGACGGTTGCGCACTAAACCCGCAAAATGCAACGATTCCGGCAACTATCAACGGCATTGCCCGCGGGCCGTGCCGATACAGCCATCGTTCCAATCAGACTGGGCCTGCTGACTCTATGCGAATGCGCCTTATGTTACTGGGCGGCGGAAATGCCCTTGGGCAGGCGCTGATTCGCCTCGGTGCGGAGGAAGACATCGGTTTCCTCGCCCCCCGCCCCCCGCAAGACGGCTGGGATGCCGCGAGCCTGACGCAACTGCTCGACGACACCCGTCCGGACGCGCTGATCAACCTCGCCTACTACTTCGACTGGTTTCAGGCGGAAGCGGTCAGCGAGCAACGTCTGGCCGGGCAGGAGCGTGCAGTCGAGCGTCTGGCCGAACTGTGCCAGCATCACAACATCGTTTTGCTGCAGCCCTCGAGCTATCGCGTGTTCGATGGCTCCCGTGCCACCGCCTACAGCGAAAAAGATGAGCCGGTGCCACTGGGCCTGCGCGGTCAGGCGCTGTGGCGCATCGAACAAAGTGTTCGCGCGACCTGCCCGCAGCACGTCTTGCTACGTTTCGGCTGGCTGCTCGATGACAGCCCTGACGGCTCGCTCGGGCGTTTCCTTGCTCGGGCCGAAACACCCGACGAACTGCTGCTGGCCGACGACCGCCGGGGCAACCCGACCCCGGTCGACGATGCGGCACGGGTGATCATCTCGGTGCTCAAGCAACTCGATTGTGCAGCGCCGCTGTGGGGCACCTATCATTACGCCGGGCATGAGGCGACCACGCCGCTGGCGCTGGGGCAGGCCATCCTGACCGAAGCACGCAGCCTGCATCCGCTGGCCATCGAGGCACCGACCGCCCAGGCGCACGCCGCGCGCGCGGATGCCGCCGAAGAGCCGCAACACGCGGTGCTGGCCTGCAAGAAAATTTTGCACACCTTCGGGATCAAGCCTCGCGCCTGGCGCGCGGCACTCCCGGGCTTACTGGACAGGTTTTATCGCCATGGCTGACGGACCCGTTTTAATCACCGGCGGCGCCGGTTTCATCGGCTCGCACCTGACCGACGCCTTGCTCGCCAAGGGTCATTCGGTGCGCATTCTCGATGACCTGTCCACCGGCAAACGCAGCAACCTGCCGCTGGATAACCCCAAGCTTGAATTGATCGTCGGCGACGTCGCCGATGCTGCGCTGGTGGCTCAGGCGATGCTCGGTTGCAGCGCTGTGGCGCACCTGGCTGCGGTGGCGTCGGTACAGGCCTCGGTGGATGATCCGGTGAAGACTCACCAGAGCAACTTCATCAGTTCGCTGAATGTCTGCGAAGCCATGCGCCAGGCTGGCGTCAAGCGTGTGCTGTTTGCCTCCAGTGCGGCGGTTTACGGCAACAATGGCGAAGGTGAATCGATCGATGAAGACACCGCTAAAGCACCGCTGACGCCGTATGCGTCGGACAAACTGGCGAGCGAGTACTACTTCGATTTCTATCGGCGCCAGCATGCACTGGAACCGGTGATTTTCCGCTTCTTCAACATCTTCGGCCCGCGTCAGGACCCGTCCTCGCCGTATTCCGGGGTGATCAGCATTTTCAGCGAGCGGGCACACAAAGGCCTGCCGATCACCGTGTTCGGCGATGGCGAGCAAACGCGCGACTTCGTCTATGTCGAAGATCTGGTGGACCTGCTGGTGCAAGCCATCGAAAAACCACAGGTTGAAGTCGGCGCAGTGAATGTCGGCTGGAACCAGGCGACCAGCCTCAAGCAAATGCTGCTGGCACTGGAAGCGGTGGTGGGCGAGTTGCCGCCGATCAGCTACAGCCCGGCGCGTTCTGGCGATATCCGCCATTCCCGGGCGAACAACCAGCGTTTGCTGCAGCGCTTCAGCTTCCGCGAGCAGACACCGATGAGTGTTGGCTTGGCACGGCTGCTGGGACGCTGAGTTTTTTACAGCCACAAAAAAGGCGCCTGTTGAGGCGCCTTTTTTGTTGCCGGTGTAGTACTTGTGGCGAGGGAGCAAGCTCCCTCGCCACAAAGACTTTCTTAGAACTTGTAACCCAGGCCAACCATGTAAATGAACGGGTCCACGTCGACATTGACCTTGGCACGTGTGCCAGGCGCCAGCGAGTCGTTTTCGACCGTTGCGCGGGTGTCGATGTCGATGTAGCGCACCTGGGCGTTGATCAAGATGTTGTCAGTGATCATGTAGTCAGCACCGACCTGAAACGCCAGGCCCCACGAATTTTCAGCTTCGAAATTGCTGAAACCCTTGGCCTGCGCTTCGCTGCCGACGTGTTCGTCATAAATCACGGTGTAGTTGATACCGGCGCCGAGGTACGGCTGGAAATCGGATTTCGAGTCCAGCGGGTAGTACACGACGCTCAAGGTCGGCGGCAGGTGTTTCAGGGTGCCGAGTTTACCGTTGGCCGCTGAACCCAAGGCAGTGCCTTTGAGTTTCACATCATGTTCGAACGGGGTGGCCGCCAGCAGCTCGATACCCCAGTGTGGGTCAATCATGTAGGCAAAGTTCAGGCCCAACTGCGTGTCGCTGTCCATGGTGGCTTTGCCGCCCAGGTTGGTACCGGCCAGCGGGCCTTGGTCGACCTTGACGCTGGAGCTGTCGGCTTTCGGGTTAACGGTGATGGCACCGGCACGAATGAGGATGTCGCCGGCCTCGAAGGCGTGGGCGAGCGGGGCTGTGAGCGCTAAGGCAAACAGCGAGGCGCTGAGCAAGGACTTGTGCATGGAGGGCTCCAGAGGACGTTAAAAATTTTCGATGTCCAATGGTACAAAGCGCTCTGATACGGTCTTTTGATTCAGCTCAATGAAACTGTGATGGGGTTGGTTTTTGGGGTGGGTTTGAGGGCCCCATCGCGAGCAGGCTCACTCCTACAGGATTTAGGTGATCCCTGTGGGAGCGAGCCTGCTCGCGAAAGCTATCTGATGGACGACACAGAACTGCCGGATTCACTCCGGCAATTCATACACATAAATCTTGTCCGCCTCCATCTGATACCCGGCATCCGCCAGCTCGCTGGTCGAGGCCTTGACCTGCATCGCCCCCTCGATCCAGTACGGCTGATACAGCTCATCCAGCTTCACGCCGACTTCGCTTTTAACATGCACGATCTGGTTCGACGGCGGTGGCGGTACGTGGATGCAGGCGCCGAAGTACGGCACCAGCAGAAAATCCGTGGTCCGTCCGTCTTCACTCACTTCCAGCGGCACGATATAGCCCGGCAGGCGAATGTTCTGGCCATCCAGACTCTTCACCACCGGTGCATTCGGCATGTCCTGTTTGGCGGCAGGCGCCGACTCGGCCGCCAGGGTGCTGCTCATCTGCGACAAGTCATGCAGGGGCGTCATGTTCGGCACTTCCGGCGCGGCGTCCGGCGGGATCATTTCTGACCAGGTCAGGTCTTTCGGCTCGGCCGCCCACAGGGGCAGGGCGACCAGCATCAGCAGCGCGAGTACGGCGCGGGGCATGTTCAACGTCCTCATAGTCGGATCGACAGGCCATCGGCCAACGATTGGCGATACGCGCGCCAGGCCGGCACGCTGCCCATCAGCAAAGCGGCGATCAGGATGCCACCGAGCAGCGTCCATTCATACTCGCTCGGCCACGCCAGCGGCAGGTACAAGCCGTAATTGGCTTGCACGTAACCCTGGGCGGCGGCGATGCACACATACAGCAACGCCACGCCGGCGATCACCCCGGACAGCGCCAACGCAAATGCCTCCAGCACCAGCAAGGTCGCGATGTGCCACGGTCGGGCGCCCACCGAGCGCAGAATTGCCATCTCGCGTCGGCGTTCATTCAGGCTGGTGAGAATCGCCGTGAGCATGCCGATCAACCCGGTCAGCACCACGAACAGCGAGACCACAAACAAGGCTTTTTCCGCCGTGCTCATCAGGCTCCACAACTCTTGCAGCGCCACGCCGGGGAGGATCGCCAGCATCGGCTCACCGCGGAATTCGTTGATCTCGCGTTGCACCGCAAACGTCGAAATCTTGCTGTTGAGGCCGAGCATGAATGCCGTGATCGCTTGCGGCGTGAGGTCCATGTTGCGCGCCTGATCGGCGCTGATCCGGCCTTCACCTCGGGCCGGCACGCCGTTGTGCCAGTCGATGTGAATCGCTTCCATGCCGCCGAGGCTGATGTGCAACGTGCGGTCCACCGGGGTGCCGGTGCGCTTGAGAATGCCGACCACGGTAAACGGTTTGTCGTCGTGCTTGACCAGGCTGATCACCGCCACGCCGTGGGACAGCACCAGTTTGTCGCCGAGTTTGTAGTGCAGCGCATCGGCGACTTCCGCACCGAGCACCACTTCAAACGGATCGGTAGCGAAGGCGCGGCCGTCGGCCAGTTCCAGGTGTTGCTGGTGGCCGTACTGGTAATGCTCGAAGTAGGCCTCGGTGGTGCCCATCACCCGGTAACCGCGATGGGAATCGCCGAGGGACATCGGAATCGCCCACTTCACTTTCGGGTTGTTGGCGAAGTGTTCGAAGCTGTCCCAGCGAATGTTGTTGGTGGCGTTGCCGATCCGGAACACGGAATACAGCAGCAGGTTCACCGAACCCGAACGCGCGCCAACGATCAGGTCGGTGCCGCTGATGGTGCTGGCGAAACTGGCTTTGGCTTCGGTGCGCACGCGCTCGACCGCCAACAGCAGGCACACCGACAGGGCGATGGCGAACGCGGTGAGAATCGCGGTGAAGCGCCGGTTAGCCAGACTGGCCATGGCTAGACGAAACAAATACATCTCAGACCTCGGACGGGGTGGCGGCGCGATTGAGTTCGGCCAGCGACAGGTTGCGATCGAACAGCGGCGCGAGGCTCTGGTCATGGCTGACAAACAACAGGCTCGACCCGGCTTCTCGGCATTCGGCGAACAACAGGCGAATGAAGTTTTCCCGGGCGTCGTAGTCCAGCGCCGACGTCGGCTCATCGGCGATGACCAGTTCCGGCTGGCCGATCAGCGCTCGTGCTGCGGCCACGCGTTGTTGCTGACCGATGGACAGCGAGTCGGCGCGGCGGCTGAGGATGCTTTCATCCTTCAAACCCAAATGGGCGAGGAGGGTGGCCGCGGCCTGATCGACGCTGCCGTGGCGCTGTTTCGCCCGTTCGGCGCGCAGTTTGGAGAAGTGGCAGGGCAGTTCGACGTTCTCGCGCACCGACAGGAATGGCAGCAAATTGAATTGCTGGAAGATGTAACCGGTGTGGTCGACGCGGAAGCGGTCGCGGGCGCCGGCACCGAGTTCGGTCAATTCCTGGCCGAGCAGGCGAATGCTGCCGCGATCAGGTTTCTGCACGCCACCGAGCAGGCCCAGCAGAGTGGTTTTGCCACTGCCGCTCGGGCCTTTGAGGAACAGGGTTTCGCCAGGCTCCAGGCGAAACGCCGGGATGTCCAGCAACGGCGGGTGACCGGGCCAGCTGAAGCCCAGGTCGGACAGTTCGATGAGTGCTTGGGTCATGGCGCCGATTTCACAAATGTTGGACCTGTGTAGGAGCCGGCTTGCTGGCGATAAACGATAACGCGGTTTCATTGACAGACCGCGGCGTGGCGATCGCCAGCAAGCCGGCTCCTACAGGAATAGGGTGATTTCAGAATTTCAGGGCCGCGGCCTTGGCGGTCACTTCAACACCTTGCTGCCCGCTCGGGCCGATCAGTTGTACCTGAATTTTCTGGGTGGCCGGGAACGTGTTGAAGAGGGTAGCCAGGTCCAGGGTTTTCAGGGCGCCGGGAGCTGCGCAGGTGAATTGATAGTGCGCGTGGATTTCGCTGTGGTCGTGGTGATGTTCGTCCTTGGCATCTGCATCGTGATCATCGTCGGCGTCCGGCTTGTCACCGAACAGCGGGCTTTCCAGTTCCTGCATGGCAACCACGCAACCGGCGGCTTTCGGCAGGTTAAACAGCGCCAGCGGTTTCTCCAGCTGCGCACGGACGGCGGCGACCTTGGCTTTGTCGGCATCCGTGGTGGCCGCGTGTTCGAAACCCACCAGGTTCATCGCCGGGCTTTCCAGTTCCAGCTCCAGGGTCTGGCCGTCCAGTGCTGCGTTCAAGCGGCCGACGCCATGTTCGTGGGCGCCGAGACTGCCGTGCTCATGATCATGTTCATCGGCGGCGTGGGCGACGGCCAACGGCAACAAGGCAAACGGCAAAGCGAGCAGCAGACGACGCATGGGGGGTCTCCGGAAAGTAAAGTGAAGAGTTTGTTATGTAATCTTATAACGTAAGTGCGGGGAGTTTGACCGGCTACTTGGCGTTGCACAAGTCCCATGGGAGCATGCAGGTCAGAAATGTGCAGGAGCGGACTTATGTTGCGAATTCGCGGAAGCATCGGCGACTGGCCGGTGGATTTGACGCTGGAGATGGATGACGGCGACTGGGCGAAGCTCGGCGCGCAGTTGCAGGTAAGCAAGCCCGAGGCCAGTGTCGCCCCGGCCAAACCGGTGACTCAGGATGAGGCGCTGTGGCAGATCGCCAAGGACCTGCTGCGCCAGGCCGGGCAATTGAGCGGGCCGGATTTGCTCGATCAGCTGGAAGGGCTGACCGGCAGCGCGGCGTCGGGCAAACGCCTGTTGGTGCGGTTGCGCCATTGCCCGGATGTGAAGGTGGAAAGCGGCGCGGATACGCCGATGTACCGCTGGTTGTAGGAGCCGGCTTGCTGGCGATGCAGACGCTGCGTTTCATCAGGTGAACCGCGTCATCGTTCATCGCCAGCAAGCCGGCTCCTACAGGTCACGATCAGTACAGTGCAGCAAACAGCTTGCGACGGTACGTGGTCACCAGCGGATGATCATTGCCCAACAGTTCGAACACCTGCAGCAAGGTCTTGTGCGGCAAGCCTTCGCTGTAGCTGCGATTGCGGATGAACAGCTTGAGCAACGCATCCAGCGCCGCGTCGTATTGCTGGCGAGCCAGTTGCTGAATCGCCAGTTGATACACCGCTTCATCGTCCTGCGGGTCTTTGGCCAGACGCGCTTTCAGGTCTGCCGCATCCGGCAAATCCTTGGCCTGACCGAGAAACTGGATCTGCGCCTTGGCGCCGGCCAGCGCCGCTTTGTGTTCATCGCTCTTGACTGCGTCGAGCACGGTTTGCGCTTCACCCAACTCACCGCGCTCGGTGAGGCAACGGGCATAGAGGATCAGCGCCTTGGCGTTGGTGTTGTCTTCGCCCAGCAGCACTGTGAGCACGGCTTCGGCGTCGGCAAAGCGGCTTTCGTCAAACAGCGCCTGAGCCTGCTCGAACGGGTCGGCTGCTGCCGGTGGCGGCATTTGAACGTGAGGTTCAAGCATCGCCCGCACGGCGGATTCCGGTTGCGCACCGGCAAAGCCGTCGACCGGTTGACCGTCCTTGAACAGCACCACGGTTGGCAGGCTGCGAATGCCGAAACGGGCGACGATGTCTTGCTCCAGGTCGCAGTTGACCTTGGCCAGCAGCAATTCGCCCTGATAACTCTCGGCAATGGTCTGCAGCAATGGCATCAGCACTTTGCAGGGCGCACACCATTCGGCCCAGAAATCCACGAGCACCGGTTTGTGGAAAGAGTTCTCGATCACCGACTGGTCGAAATCAGCAGTCGTGGCGTCGAAGATGTACGGCGTTTCCTGACTCATGGGGGATCTCTTGGAAGCGTGAATGGGGCAACTATACGGCTTGGCAGGGTACGGCTGAAAGCGGGGTGGTGGTCAGAGACGTGTTGTCTGACAGGACGCCTTCGCGAGCAGGCTCGCTCCCACAGAGGTTTTGGGTGTGATGCAGATTCTGTGTGGGAGCGAGCCTGCTCGCGAAGCTTTTAGCTGCGCCGCGCATGGTAAAGGCTCACATGCCGAAACTCTTCAGGCTCAGCCAGGTCCGGCAAGGTCATCGCTTCGAGCATTTCAATGCGCTGGTACAACGGATGGCGAAAATCCCGGACCCGCGAATCCGCCACCAACGCCTCTTTACCACGGGTCAAAAACTCATCGAGCAGCGGCAGGTTCGCCCGGTCGTAGAGCACGTCGGCGACCAGGATCAGGTCAAACCGGTCGGCCTCGGCGAAAAAGTCGGTCGAGTAATTGAGCTGTACGTCATTGAGTTCGGCATTCGCCCGGCATGAGGCAATCGCCAGCGGGTCGAGGTCACAGGCCACCACTTCCAGCGCGCCGGCCTTCACGGCGGCAATCCCCGCCACACCCGAACCGGCACCGAAATCCAGCACTCGTTTGCCTTTGACCCACTCCGGGAATTCGGCGAGATAACGCGCCACCGCCAGACCACTGGCCCAGCAGAAACTCCAGTAGGGCGGTTCATGCAGAATCCGCCGGGTTTCTTCGGGGCTGAACGCTCGGTCCATGTTGTCGCCGTCGATCAGCCAGAGTTTCAGCTCGGTATCGGGCAATGCCACAGGCACAAGCTGCGCATCACCGAGCAGTTCACCCAAGGCCTGTTGCAGGTCGAGCGGTGCAATCATGGCGCTTTGACGAATTGCAGCTGACCCATGGCCTGCGTGGTGGGCTGGGAAATGACCTGCGACGGCAGATGCAGAATCAGTTGGCCGGACTGGCTGGCGCGGCCGCGCAGTTCAACGCGGGCACCGGTCGGGAACGATTCCGGGTTGAAGCGCAGGTGAAACGGCAGCAGTTGATTGGTGCCGATCAAGGTGGAACTGGCGAGCAATTGTTGCGGGCGATCCTTTTCGTCGATCACCAGCAGCGCCAGTTCGACCTCGGCGCCGGCCGGCACGCCTTGCAAGGTGCCGCTCAATTCACGCTGGTACGCGGGCAGCGGCCCAAGATTGGCCGACTCCTGGGCTTTTTTCTGCGCAGCCTGCGGGGCGGGCCCGGGCGTCGGCGGCTGGGGCTTGGGCGCATCGCTGCTGCAGGCCACCAGCAGGCTGAAAAGACTGAGCAAAACGAGCGGTCTTAAGGACATTTACGGCTCCAGCAAGGTGAAATCCATGGATCAAGCACTATAGGCGTCTGTATACCGTAAACCCTATGGCTTGTCTTGCCACCGGGATGCGCTACCATGGCCCTCCCTTTTTTTGTTGCCTGCCACCATGCACTGTCCCTTCTGCGGTGCCAACGACACCAAGGTCATCGACTCGCGTCTGGTCGCCGAGGGCGAACAGGTGCGCCGCCGGCGTGAATGCCTGGCCTGCGGCGAGCGTTTCACGACGTTCGAGACTGCCGAACTGGTGTTGCCGCGCCTGATCAAAACCGACGGCAGCCGTCAGCCCTTCGACGAAGAAAAACTGCGTGCCGGCATGCAGCGAGCGCTGGAGAAGCGCCCGGTGAGTGTCGAGCGCCTCGAATCGTCGCTGGTACACATCAAACACAAACTGCGCGCCACCGGCGAGCGCGAGGTCAAATCCCTCGTGGTCGGTGAACTGGTGATGGCCGAGCTGCAGAAGCTCGACGAAGTCGCCTATATCCGCTTCGCCTCCGTGTATCGCCGCTTCCAGGACCTCAACGAGTTCCGCGAAGAGATCGATCGCCTGGCCCGTGAGCCGGTGAAAGAATGAATACGCCCGCCGAACACGCCATCCTCGACGCTCATTACATGGCCCGCGCGCTGGAACTGGCGCGCAAGGGGCATTACACGACGCACCCCAACCCTCGGGTGGGCTGCGTGATTGTGCGGGACGGACAGATTGTCGGCGAAGGCTGGCACGTGCGCGCCGGCGAGCCGCATGCCGAAGTCCATGCCCTGCGCGCCGCTGGCGACAAGGCCCGTGGCGCCACTGCCTATGTGACCCTTGAGCCGTGCAGCCACCACGGCCGCACGCCGCCCTGTGCCGATGCGCTGGTGAATGCCGGGGTCGCCCGGGTGGTTGCGGCGATGCAGGACCCGAACCCGGAAGTCGCCGGTCGCGGTCTGCAACGCCTGGCCCAGGCCGGGATTGCCACCGAAAGTGGTGTGCTGGAAGGCGAGGCGCGCAAGCTCAATCAAGGGTTCCTCAAGCGCATGGAACACGGCTTGCCGTTCGTGCGGGTCAAGTTGGCCATGAGCCTGGACGGTCGCACCGCGATGGAAAGTGGCGAAAGCCAATGGATCACCGGCCCTGCCGCGCGTTCGGCGGTGCAGCGCCTGCGTGCCCAGGCCGGCGTCGTGCTGACCGGCGCCGACACGGTGCTGGCGGACAACGCCCGGTTGACCGTGCGCGCTGATGAATTAGGCCTGGATGCGGAGCAAACCGCGTTGGCCATGAGCCGTCCGCCGCTGCGTGTACTGGTCGATGGTCGCCTGCGGGTGCCGCTGAATGCGCCGTTCTTCAAGGCCGGCCCGGCGTTGGTCGCCACCTGCGTAGCGGTCGAGGAGCAATACGCCAATGGCCCGGAATGCCTGATCGTGCCCGGCGTTGACGGTCAGGTCGATCTGCGCCAATTGCTGGTCGCGCTTGCCGCCCGTGACGTCAACGAGGTATTGGTCGAAGCCGGGCCGCGTCTGGCCGGTGCTTTCGCGCAGCAAGGATTGGTGGATGAATTCCAGATTTTCATTGCCGGCAAGTTCCTTGGTTCTTCGGCGCGGCCGTTGCTCGACTGGCCGCTCGCGCAAATGAAGGATGCGCCCGAGCTTAAAATCATCGAAATTCGCGCGGTTGGCGATGACTGGCGGGTCACTGCCATTCCTTCGCCAGCCGCCAGCGTATAATTCCCGGCCATCGCTACAGCGCTGGCTTTGTTCTCGAGGAGAACCTCATGTTTACCGGCATCATCGAATCCATCGGCAGTATTCGTGCATTGACCCCAAAGGGCGGTGATGTGCGGGTCCACGTAGAAACCGGCAAGCTCGACCTGAGCGACGTCAAGCTGGGCGACAGCATCGCGGTCAACGGCGTGTGCCTGACCGCGGTTGAACTGCCGGGCAACGGCTTTGCCGCCGACGTCAGCCGCGAAACCCTCGACTGCACCGCCATGAACGACCTCAAGAGCGGCAGCCCGGTGAACCTGGAAAAAGCCCTGACCCCGACCACTCGCCTCGGCGGGCATCTGGTCAGCGGTCACGTCGATGGCGTGGGCGAAGTGGTTGCCCGTACCGAAAACGCGCGCGCCGTGGAATTCCGCATCCGCGCGCCGAAAGAGCTGGCCAAGTACATCGCCCACAAAGGCTCGATCACCGTCGACGGCACCAGCCTGACCGTGAACGCGGTCGATGGCGCCGAATTCATGCTGACGATCATTCCTCACACCCTGAGCGAAACCATCATGGCGTCGTACCAGCCAGGTCGCCGGGTGAACCTGGAAGTCGACTTGCTGGCGCGTTATCTGGAGCGTCTGTTGCTGGGTGACAAGGCTGCAGAGCCGACTTCCAGTAACATTACCGAAAGCTTTCTGGCCCAAAACGGCTACCTCAAATCCTGAAGCTCAAATTTCAAAGAAAGGGGGTGCCTTGTGGCGCTCAATAGCATCGAAGAACTGGTTGAAGACATCCGCCAAGGCAAGATGGTCATCCTCATGGATGACGAAGACCGCGAGAATGAAGGCGACCTGATCATGGCCGCCGAATGCTGCAAGCCCGAGCACATCAACTTCATGGCCAAGCACGCCCGTGGCCTGATCTGCATGCCGATGAGCCGCGAACGCTGCGAATTGCTGAAGCTGCCATTGATGGCGCCGCGCAACGGTTCCGGCTTCGGCACCAAATTCACCGTGTCGATCGAAGCGGCCGAAGGCGTGACCACCGGTATCTCCGCCGCTGACCGCGCACGCACCGTGCAAGCGGCCGCCGCGAAAGACGCGAAGGCTGAAGACATCGTCAGCCCCGGCCATATCTTCCCGCTGATGGCCCAGGCCGGCGGCACCCTCGCTCGCGCGGGCCACACTGAAGCCGCTTGCGACCTGGCGCGCATGGCCGGTTTCGAGCCGAGCGGTGTGATCTGCGAAGTGATGAACGACGACGGCACCATGTCCCGTCGCGCCGAGCTGGAAGCTTTCGCTGCCGAACACGACATCAAGATCGGCACCATCGCCGACCTGATTCACTACCGGATGATCCACGAACGTACCGTTCAGCGGATTGCCGAGCAGCCACTGGACAGCGAACTGGGCCAATTCAACCTGGTGACCTATCGTGACTCCGTGGAAGGCGACGTGCACATGGCTCTGACCCTGGGCACTGTCTGCGCCGAAGAACCGACCCTGGTTCGCGTGCACAACATGGACCCGCTGCGCGACCTGCTGATGGTCAAGCAACCGGGCCGCTGGAGCCTGCGCGCCGCCATGGCTGCGGTCGCCGAGGCGGGCAGCGGTGTGGTGCTGTTGCTCGGTCACCCGCTCGATGGCGACGTGTTGCTGGCGCACATTCGCGAAACCGCCGACCAGGCGGCCGTGAAAAAACCGACCACCTACAGCATCGTCGGTGCCGGTTCGCAGATCCTTCGGGACCTGGGCGTACGCAAAATGCGCCTGATGAGTGCGCCAATGAAATTTAATGCGATATCCGGTTTCGATCTGGAAGTTGTAGAATACGTGCCCTCCGAATAATGACCGGTTGTTTCCAGTCCTTGATTCGCGGCTAACAAATCACTGAGGGATGCGTAGAAAACGCGTCCCGGCTCTTTAAGAGATCTAACGAATGACCCTGAAGACCATCGAAGGTACCTTCATCGCCCCTAAAGGCCGCTACGCTTTGGTAGTGGGCCGTTTCAACAGCTTCGTCGTTGAAAGTCTGGTCAGCGGTGCAGTGGATGCCCTGGTTCGCCACGGCGTAAGCGAAAGCGACATCACCATCATCCGCGCTCCTGGCGCCTTCGAAATTCCGCTGGTTGCGCAGAAAGTCGCTCAGAAAGGCGAATACGCGGCAATCATCGCCCTGGGCGCGGTCATTCGTGGCGGCACTCCGCATTTCGAATACGTGGCAGGCGAATGCACCAAGGGTCTGGCCCAGGTGTCCATGGAGTTCGGCGTTCCAGTCGCGTTCGGCGTGCTGACCGTTGATTCCATCGAGCAAGCCATCGAACGTTCCGGCACCAAGGCCGGTAACAAAGGTGCCGAAGCTGCCCTGTCCGCTCTGGAAATGGTCAGCCTGCTGGCGCAGTTGGAGGCCAAGTGATTAGCGACGATAGCGATCGTTTCAACCCGCGCGATCCAAAGCCTGCGGATGCCGGCAAGCCATCGAAAAGCGTCAAGCGTCGCGAAGCCCGTCAGCTCGCGACTCAGGCGCTGTACCAATGGCACATGGCCAAGCAGTCGTTGAACGAGATCGAAGCGCAGTTCCGGGTCGATAACGATTTCAGTGATGTCGACGGTGCCTACTTCCGCGAAATCCTTCACGGGGTTCCGGCGCAGAAGGACAAGATCGATGCGGCCCTGACGCCTTGCCTGGACATCACCATCGACGAGCTGGACCCGGTTGAACTGGCCGTTCTGCGCCTGTCCACCTGGGAACTGCTGGAGCGCGTCGACGTTCCTTACCGCGTTGTGATCAACGAAGGTATCGAGCTGGCGAAAGTCTTCGGTTCCACCGACGGCCACAAGTTCGTCAACGGTGTACTCGACAAGCTGGCCCCACGTCTGCGTGAAGCTGAAGTGAAGGCGTTCAAGCGCTGATTGGCGCTTGATTTGCTGCCAATGGGCGAGTTTGAGCTGATCCGCAATTTCTTCGCCGCCGCGCCCTGTGCGCAAGGCGGCGAAGGCGTTGCCCTCGGGATCGGCGATGACTGCGCCTTGCTGGCTGTTCCTCCCGGGGAGCAGTTGGCGATTTCCACCGACACACTCGTTGCCGGTGTGCATTTCGCAGATCCTTGCGACCCGTTTCTGCTCGGTCAGCGCTCGCTGGCTGTGGCCGTCAGCGATCTGGCTGCCATGGGCGCCACTCCCATTGCCTTTACCCTTGCCCTGACCTTGCCGACGGTGACTGCCGATTGGCTGGAGGCGTACTCCCGTGGTTTGAACCTCATGGCGCAACGCTGCGGCGTGGCGTTGGTGGGCGGCGATACCACCCGTGGGCCGCTGAGCCTGACCATGACTGTGTTTGGTCGTGTGCCGGCCGGTCAGGCGCTGACCCGCAGCGGCGCGCAGCCTGGCGATTTGTTGTGCGTAGGTGGCGAGTTGGGCAACGCAGCCGGGGCTTTGCCTCTGGTGTTGGGGCAGCGAACGGCTGATGCAGCCGTTGCCGAGCCGTTGCTGGCGCATTATTGGTCACCGCAGCCGCAACTGGCGTTGGGTCAGGCGTTGCGTGGCAAAGCCACCTCGGCGCTGGACATCTCCGACGGCCTGCTCGCCGACTGCGGCCACATCGCGCTGGCGTCGAAGGTCGGCATTCAGCTTGAGCGGAGTAAGCTGCCCGTGTCGGCCGCGTTAGTGACCTTCCTCGGTCAATCCGCTGCCGAAACCGCAGCCCTCAGCGGCGGCGACGATTATGTACTCGCCTTCACCCTACCGTCCGTCGAGTTGCCGACATTGCTGGCAAACGGCTGGCCGATCCATGTGGTCGGGCGTGTCGTGACGGGGCAGGGCGTGGCGCTGCTGGATGCCGATGGACAAGACATCACCCCGCAAACCCGGGGCTATCAACATTTTCGGGAGACACCGTGACAGATCATCCCAAACAGGTCCCGGCGGAGTTCGTACCGCCCTCGGTCTGGCGCAACCCCTGGCATTTCCTGGCGTTCGGCTTCGGCTCGGGGACCCTGCCAAAGGCACCGGGCACGTGGGGTTCGTTAGTTGCGCTACCCT
The DNA here is from genome assembly GCF_059415465.1 of Pseudomonas sp. GW821-FHT10C09. Taxonomy (NCBI): domain Bacteria; kingdom Pseudomonadati; phylum Pseudomonadota; class Gammaproteobacteria; order Pseudomonadales; family Pseudomonadaceae; genus Pseudomonas; species Pseudomonas sp. GW821-FHT10C09. Next base: position 210,718 of record NZ_JBWKNG010000006.1, on the reverse strand, counting down.
TTATCCCGTTGTGGCAAATGATGCCCGATTGGGCCTACTGGCTGATGCTGGGTATCACCATGCTGTTCGGCTTCTGGCTGTGCGGCAAAGTGGCCGACGATTTGCGCGTGCACGACCACGAGGGCATCGTCTGGGACGAAATGGTCGGGATGTGGATCACCCTGTGGCTGGTGCCGGAAGGTTGGTACTGGTTGCTGGCGGGTTTCCTGATGTTCCGCTTCTTCGACATTCTCAAGCCATGGCCGATTCGCTGGATCGACCGGCATGTGCATGGCGGCGTCGGGATCATGCTCGACGACGTGCTGGCCGGTGTATTTGCGTGGTTGGCGATGCAAGGGCTGGTAAGGATTTTCGCCTGACGGGCGAAGCAGGGGACTGGGATGGTTCGGCGCTGGTTGGCGGTGGTTTTCGCAATGGTATGCTCACTCGCCCAGGCGGGGGATGCCGCGCCGACGCCGTCCGTGATTCATCTGGCCAGCGAAGAATGGGAAGACTACACCGCCGCTGACGGGCATGGCCTGGGCTGGGACGTGATGCGGGCCATCTTCGAGCCGGCCGGGGTCAAGCTCGACTTGCGTACCGAGCCTTACACTCGCGCCGTCGGCCTGGCCCAACGCGGCGAAGTGGATGCCTGTGTCGGCTCTTACCGTGACGAGGCCGGCGATGTGCTTTATCCACGCTGGAATTACGATACCGATCACATCTACGCCCTTGGCCTGGCGAGTAATCCGGCACCGAACCCACAGACGCTCGGCAACTATCGACTGGCCTGGGTTCGCGGCTACGAGTACCAGAAATACCTGCCTGGCGTGCAGCGCTACAACGAGGTCGTGCGGCGCACCGGCATTTTGTCGATGCTGACCCACAACCGCGCCGATTTTTACATCGACGCGCTGACCGAGATCGATTACATCGTCAAACGGGCCAAGGATCCTGCCCAGTTCCGTCGCACGCACATCACTGAATTGCCGTTGTACCTGTGCTTCGCCAATACGCCCAAGGCCCGCGCCTTGATGGCATTGTTCGATCAGCGCATGGATCTGTTGGTAAAAAACGGCACACTCAAACCCATCTTCGAACGCTGGAAACAGCCTTACCCGTTCGACGCGAACTGAACACGGATCTACGACCGGTGATGAACCCTGTGGGAGCGAGCCTGCTCGCGAAGACGGTGTGCCAGTCGACATCAATGGTGAATGCCAGACTGCTTTCGCGAGCAGCCTCGCTCCTACAGGGGCAGGGTGGGCCTGAGATCTAACATTTTGATCGTTATGCCCCATAATTCAGCCTAAGCGTCTGTAGGAACCTGCTGTTACAATGCCGCGTCTGCGAATCTCCAGTACTTATTGATCAGGAGCACACCGGTGCCTGTCGTTTTTGTCGCCGCTTCCAAGCTGCCAACGCCTTTTGCGCAATTCACCATGCACGGCTTTCTCGATGAAGAAAACGGGCGCGAGCACGTTGTGCTGAGCCTGGGTGAGTTCGCCGACGGTGCCCCGGTACTCGGCCGGTTGCACTCCGAATGCCTGACGGGCGATGCCTTGTTCAGCCAGCGTTGCGACTGCGGTTCGCAACTTGAAGCCGCGTTGCAGGCCATCGCCCGTGAAGGCCGTGGCGTGTTGCTGTACTTGCGTCAGGAAGGCCGTGGCATTGGCCTGCTGAACAAGATCCGCGCCTATGAGTTGCAGGACGGCGGCGCCGATACCGTTGAAGCCAACGAGCGCCTGGGCTTTGCAGCCGACCAGCGTGATTACGCCATGTGCCTGCCGATGCTTGAGCACCTGGGCGTGAAATCCCTGCGCCTGATGACCAACAACCCGCGCAAGGTCAAAGCCTTGACCGACATGGGCATCGTGGTCGCCGAGCGCGTGCCGTTGCACACCGGTCACAACCCGCACAACAAACTCTACCTGGCCACCAAGGCCAGCAAGCTCGACCACATGATGGGCAACGAGCATCAGGGCGAGGCGGATCGGGCGTGACCCGCGGTCAGGTTCGGCGCCGGTTGTCGTTCAGTTGGTGGCAATACCTGGCGCTGGCCTTGTTGCCGTTGTTCGTGATCAACGGCGTGTTCGGCCAGGGCGAGGCGATCCTGCCGGTGCTGGCGATGCCGCTGTTCATTGCGGGTGTGGCGTCGATGCTTGTCAGCCTGAAGTTTTTCGGTGGCTACAAGCACGCCCTGATCGCCACGCAAAAAGCCCTCGATACGCCTGAAGAACCCGCCGCCTGGATCGTCCTGGCCGCCAAGCGACGTACCGCGTTCCTGGCGGCTGCATTGCCGGCCTGGATTGGTGCGCTGGCGGTGTTCGTCGGCCTCGAAGCCGTACCGTTGGTGCTGCTGGCGCTGTCGACCGCGGTGCTGTTCTACCTCTACCGTATTCCGCGTCAACTCGGCTGATGCGTCGGGCCTGGCTGGCGGTTTTGCTGTTGGCCGCCAGCGGCTCGGCGACTGCCGTCGAGCGGGTCGTCAGCCTCGCGCCGTCCCTTTCTGAAATCGTGGTTGAACTGGGTTCAGCCGACCTGCTGGTCGGGGTGCTGGATGCCGGTGAACGTCCTGCCGAACTCAAAGACCTTCCTTCGGTTGGTCGCTACGGTCAGTTGGACATGGAGCGTTTGCTCAGTCTCAAACCCGATTTGCTGCTGCTTTGGCCGGGCAGCGTTGGCCCGGCCCAGCGTGAACAGCTCAAGCGCTTGAACATTCCCACCTTCGTCGCCGAACCCCACACCCTCGACCAACTCGCGGCACAAATCGAAGCCATCGCCACGCAACTCGGCCGGCCCGAACGGGGCGTGACGTTGGCGACTGATCTGCGACAAAAACTGGATAACCTGCGTCAGCGCTATCGACGGGAGGAGCCGTTGCGGGTGTTTTATCAGGTCTGGGATCGGCCGCTGTACACCGTGGGTGGCGGGCAAATCATCAGTGATGCGCTGGAAGTCTGCGGGGCGCGCAACGTGTTTGCCGACCAGACATTGCCGGCGCCGCAAGTCAGTGTCGAGGCGGTGTTGCAGCGTAATCCCGAGGTGATTCTGGCCAGTGATCAGGCCCAGCTCGAGGCGTGGAAGGCGTGGCCGCAGGTGGCGGCGGTGGCGCGGGGGCAATTGCTGTTGGTGACGGACAAGGGGCTGGAGCGGCCGAGTGGGCAGATGGTCGAGGCGACGGCCAAGCTTTGCCGGTTGATTGCGCCGGACCGCTGAGACCGAGGTGCGGCCTTCGCGAGCAGGCTCGCTCCCACAGGGGAATTGTGGCGCTCACAAATCCAATGTGGGAGCGAGCCTGCTCGCGAAAAGGCCAGCCCAAGCACCACAAATTTCAGATCAGATCCCGGGTGTCCAGGTCACCCCAAACATCAACGCCCGACCTTCCTCGCGATACCCATACTCACTGCCATCATGGCTATACAGCGCCCGGCTGTAGCCTTTATCCAGCAAGTTATCGAGCTTCAGCTCCAGCTTGATCTCACGGTCGAGCGCCCAGCTGCTGCGTAACCCCAACAATGCATAGCCACCGAGTGGCTGTTGATTGTTCAGGTCGTCATAGCTGCTGCTGACCGCTTGCCAACTGGCGCCGAGGCCCAGGCGATCAAATTGTCGGTCCAGGTCCAGGCTCAATGTCCGCCGTGCACGACGGGCCAAGGTATGGCCGGTATCGCGATCACGCGGGTCGATGATCGCCACGCCAAGGTTGCTCTGCCAGCCGAACAGTTCCTGTTTCAGTGCCGCTTCGAAACCGTTTATCCGTGCCGATGCCACGTTCTCTGGCCGCGAGTTGCTGCCGAAAATAATCGCGTCTTCAAGGTCGGTGCGGTACAGCGACGCTTCCAGTCGACTGTTTTCGGTTAACTGGTTGCGCCATTGCAGCTCATAGCTTTTCGACGTTTCAGGTTTCAGGTCCGGGTTGCTGAAGTCCGGGTAGTACAAGTCGTTGAACGTCGGCGCGCGAAAGCCTTCGCTGTAGGTCAGCAGCACGTCGTTGTCCGGGTTCACCGGCAAGGTTAGGGTGCCGCTCCAGCTGTTCTGTCCACCAAACTGTTGGTTGTCATCGTGGCGCAGGCCCAGTTCGGTAGAAAAACTGTCCGCCCGATAGTGATGCTGGATAAATGCCGCGCGGTTCCAGCGACTGTCTTCATCGAACGCCGTGCTGCTGTTGATTCGGTCTTCATACCAGTCGCCGCCCAGGAGCAGGCTGTTACGGTCGTTGAGCGTCAGGTCGTTCTGCCAGTTCACCGAGTCGCGGTAGGTGTTGAAGACGCTGCGTTCATCGCTGAGCTTGTCGAGGGTCTTCTCGCGGTTTTCGCTGTGGCCGAATTCGACGCGGGTCTTCCAGGTATCGGTAACCCGCGCATCAACGTAACTGCTGACGCTGCTCACCTCGAAATCGCTGTAAGGCTGTTGCTGCACGGATTCGAAGGTGGTGGTGTCGAAGCGGCCAAACGGGTTGTCGAACTCGCTTTTGCCCCGGTTATCCAGCACGTTGGCGCCGATTTCCAGGTCATCGGTGAGCGCGTGACTGACGCTGAAACTGACCGATTGATTGCGGTACTCATCGTGATCGTTGTCGCTGGGGTACGACTCGTGCGTGCGATTGATCCCGGCGGTTTCGTTGAGGCTGGCGCCGAGGTTGAAGCGGGTTTTTTCATCGCCGCCGGACAACCCAAGGCTGCGCTCCCAGGTCTGGTTGCTGCCAAAACCGACGTGCATTCGCGGTTGCAGACCTTGCTCGTCGCCACGGCGGGTGAAGATCTGAATCACCCCGCCAATCGCATCGCTGCCATAAATCACCGAACGGGAGCCGCGCAACACTTCTACGCGCTCGACCTGTTCGATGTTGATGTGCTGCAGGTTGCTGTCACCCGAGGTCGAATTGCCGATGCGCTGGCCGTCGACCAGCACCAGGCTTTGCGCCGACTGGGTACCGCGGATGTAAACCCCCGGCAGACTGCCGCGCCCACCGGTCTGCGCCACTTGCACGCCCGGCACCCGGTTGAGCAGGTCGGTGATGCTGTTCGGTTGCAGACGATCGATGTCTTCGCGGGTGAACACCGTGTTGGCGGCGCTGCTGTCGTTGCGTGCTTCGACCTGACGGTTGGCGGTGATCAGCACGTCGGGCAGTTTCAACGCTTGATCGCGTTCGAAAGTGTCGGCCAGCAGTTGGCCGGCCGGCAGCAGGGTCAGCGTCAGGGCGAGGGGGGAGAGTTTCATCGGCAGTCCGTGGTATTCGGGGTAAGCACAAATCAAATGTGGGAGCGAGCCTGCTCGCGAACGCGGTGTGTCAGTCAAAATCTAACTCGACTGACAGTCCGTATTCGCGAGCAGGCTCGCTCCCACAGGGTTTTGCATGTGTCTGATGTTTAGAGGTTCAGCAGTTGCAGGCGCTCACGCACCGCCGCTTCGATCCCGGCCTCGTCCAGCCCGCACTCGGCCAGCATCTGCGCAGGCTTGGCGTGTTCGACGTAGAGGTCCGGCAAGCCCAGGTGCAGTACCGACTTGAGGATGTTCTCGCGGGCGAGGAATTCGCTGACCGCGCCGCCTGCACCGCCCATGATCGCGTTTTCTTCGATGGTCACCAGCAGCTCGTGGCTGCCGACGATGTCGCGCACCAGCGCTTCATCCAGCGGTTTGACGAAACGCATGTCGACCACGGTTGCATCCAGCGTCTCGGCGACTTTCAGCGCCTCGGCCAATTGCACACCGAACACCAGCAAGGCGACTTTGCTGCCCTGACGACGAACAATGCCTTTGCCGATTTCGATTGGTTGCAGGTCTTTCTCGATGGTCGCATTCGGACCTGCGCCGCGCGGATAACGCACGGCCGCCGGGCCGTTGTAGAGGTGACCGGTGGTGAGCATTTTGCGCAGTTCGTTTTCGTCGCTCGGCGTCATCACCAGCATGCCGGGGATGCAACGCAGGAACGACAGGTCGAAGCTACCCGCGTGTGTCGGGCCGTCTTCGCCCACCAGACCGGCGCGGTCGATGGCGAACAGCACGTCGAGGTTTTGCACCGCGACGTCATGAATCAATTGGTCGTAGCCGCGTTGCAGGAACGTCGAATAAATCGCTACCACCGGTTTCGCGCCTTCGCAGGCCATGCCGGCGGCGAGGGTCACGGCGTGTTGCTCGGCAATCGCCACGTCGAAGTAGCGCAGCGGGAAACGCTCGCTGAACGCCACCAGGTCGGAGCCTTCTTTCATCGCCGGGGTGATGCCTACCAGGCGCGGATCAGAGGCGGCCATGTCGCACAGCCATTCGCCGAACACGCCGGAATACTTCGGTCCGCTGGCCTTTTTCGGGGCGGCGGCCGGTGCGTCCAGCGGTTCGAGTTTGGTGATCGCGTGGTAGCCGATCGGATCGACTTCCGCCGGGGCGAAGCCTTTGCCTTTCTTGGTGACGACGTGCAGGAATTGCGGGCCTTTGAGGTCGCGCATGTTGCGCAACGTCGCGATCAGGGTCGGCAGGTCGTGGCCGTCGATAGGGCCGATGTAGTTCCAGCCCAATTCTTCGAACAGCGTGCCGGGAACCAGCATGCCTTTTGCGTATTCTTCGGTACGACGGGCGATTTCCCAGGCGCCGGGCAGGCGCGACAGGACCTTTTTGCTGCCCTCGCGCATGCTGGCGTAAGTGCGGCTGGAAAGGATTTTCGCCAGGTAATTCGACAGGCCGCCGACGTTGCGCGAGATCGACATGTCGTTGTCGTTGAGGATCACCAACATGTTGGCGTTCACTTCCGGCGCGTGGTTCAGCGCTTCGAAGGCCATGCCGGCGGTCAACGCACCGTCGCCAATCACGGCAATGGCCTTGCGATCACTGTTTTGCAAGCGGGCGGCAATGGCCATGCCCAGCGCAGCGCTGATCGAGGTGCTGGAGTGGCCGACGCCAAAGGTGTCGTACTCGCTCTCGGAACGACGCGGGAAGGCGGCAACACCGTCCTTCTGGCGCAGGGTGCCCATGCGCTCGCGACGGCCGGTGAGGATTTTGTGCGGATAAGCCTGATGACCCACGTCCCACACCAGCCGGTCGTCCGGGGTGTCGAAGACGTAATGCAACGCGATGGTCAGCTCGATGACGCCCAGGCCGGCACCGAAATGCCCGCCGGTCTGACCGACCGTGTAGAGCAATTCCAGGCGCAACTCATCGGCCAGGGTTTCCAGCTCGGCTTCGCCTAACCGGCGCAGGCCGTCCGGCGTGTTGGCACGGTCGAGCAGGGGCGTGGTCGGGCGCTTGCGGGGAATCTCATGAAACGTCGTGGGCATCAGGCGAATCGTTATAGGTATAAAAGATGCGGCAGTTTACCTGATGCATCGCCCCCTGCCCACGCGTTGCTTTTAACTTGGCCGATACGCTGTCAGCTACGCCGGTCGACGATGTAGCGGGCCAGGTCGCGCAAAGGCTCGGCGGCCGCGTCAAACGGTCGCAGCGCGTGCAGGGCCTGATCGCGCAGTTCCAGGGCATAAGCCTTGGCCGCTTCGAGGCCGAGCAGGGCCGGGTAGGTCGGTTTGTCGCGAGCGATGTCGGCGCCCTGGCGTTTGCCGAGGGTTTCGGTATCGCTTTCAACGTCGAGAATGTCGTCCTGCACCTGAAACGCCAGGCCGATGGCCTGTGCATAGGTCTGCAAGGCTTTCAGTTCGTCCTTCTCCGCGCGGCCGCTGGCCAGGGCACCGAGTTTGACGCTGACTTCAATCAGCGCGCCGGTCTTGTGCCGGTGCATGTACTCAAGGGCTTTTTGATCGAGCTTGAGGCCGACCGAGCCGAGATCGATGGCTTGACCGCCGACCATGCCCGCCGGGCCTGCCGCGACAGCCAGGGCGCTGACCATCTGCAGGCGGATCTCGGCGTCCGCCGCGTTCAGGCGCGGGTCGAGCAGGGCGCTGAACGCCAGGCTCTGCAAACCGTCGCCAGCGAGGATGGCGCAGGCTTCGTCGAATTTCTTGTGAGTGGTCGGCTGGCCGCGACGCAGATCGTCGTCGTCCATGGCCGGCAAATCGTCGTGGACCAGGGAATACGCGTGAATCAGCTCCACAGCACAGGCCGCGCCGTTTGCGTGTTCAGCCTTGCCGCCCAGCGCTTCGCACGCCGCGTAAGCCAGCAGTGGGCGTACGCGTTTGCCGCCATTCATCACGCTGTAGCGCATGGCTTCATAGAGGCGGGCGAGCTCGGGGCTCGGGGCGTTGAACAAAGTTTCCAGTGCCGCGTTGACACGGGCCTGGCTGGTCGCCGAATACGCTGCAATCATTCTGGCTGATCCGCGTCGAAGGGTTCCTCGGCCAGCTCGCCATCACGCTCGAGCAGCACTTGAACCTTTTGCTCGGCCTGGGCCAGCGCCGCCTGGCAATCGCGGGTCAGACCGATGCCTTGCTCGAAAGCCGTCAGCGAGTCTTCCAGCGACAGTTCGCCGTTCTCCAGACGCTCTACCAGCGTTTGCAGGTCAGCGAGAGATTGTTCGAAATCCAGTGCAGCTTTTTTGCGGGCCATGGCGGCTATTTCCGGTTGTCGTTAAACCGGCGCGACACTAGCAGACATGGGGGTTATGGGCAAATGAGCGGGGACGTCTGGAACCGTAATTCCGGGGGCAGCAGCAAACATTGTAGCGAGGGAGCTTGCTCCCGCTGGGGCGCGAAGCGGCCCCTTACACAGACGCTGCGTTTCGTCAGGCATACCCCATTCAGCGATTTGCGACTGCTGCGCAGCCGAGCGGGAGCAAGCTCCCTCGCCACAGGTAGGTGTTGAAGCAAGTTATTGCGTTGAGTCATCCGGGTAGTGGACTTGATAGCGTGTACTACGCCCACCACCGGGCAGGCGTTGCAGGCAACCCTTCACCAGCAACTCAGCCAAATGACGGGTCGCGGTGGCTTTCGATACTTTTGCCACCGCCTGATATTGAGCCGCGCTGATCCTGTCCTCGAAGCCTCGCTCGCCACCGTCCAGCAAGCGGTTCAGTACCTTGATCTGCTCGGCGGACAGTTTTGCGTCCCTATGCGCCTGCCAAAAGCGCGCCTTGCCCAGTACCGCTTCGATCCGCGTCATGGCCTGCTGCAAGCTGCGCAGCAGGGTTTGCAGGAACCATTGCAGCCACTCGGTAATGTCCGTGGAGCTTTTCTGGCTGGTTTCCAGCACTCGGTAATAGCTGGAGCGGTCGTCCAGGATGCTCGCGGACATGGCGTAGAACCGGATCGCCTGCGCCTCTCCCTGAGCCAGGGCGAGATCGGTAATGGTTCGCGTGAGGCGACCATTGCCGTCTTCAAAGGGGTGCAGGGTGACGAACCAGAAGTGCGCGATACCGGCCCGCAACAAGGGATCGAGCCCATCTTGCTTCTGACTGGCTGCAAACCAGCCAAGAAACGTATCGAGCTGCTGTTCAAGCCCAAGACGTGGCGGTGCTTCGAAGTGAATGGTCGGTTTGTCCAGCCGCCCGGACACTACCTGCATCGGCTCATCGCCACGCAGCTCGCCGATATGGATCGAACGGGCGGCAACGTTCATATCCTGATCGGGAAACAGCCATGTATGCCATTCCAGCAACCGCTGCAGTGTCAGCGGTTGTGCGAAGCGCTGAGTGGCGTCGAGCATTAACTGCGCCAGCCCTTCGCTGCGCTGGCTGACTTTATCGCCATCGACCACCTCCAGGCCCAGGCGCCGCGCCAGCGATGAGCGGACCGAGCCCACATTGAGCTGTTCACCCTCAATGGCCGAAGACGTCACGATGTTTTGTAACAGCGCGTCCAGTTCGTTCTGTGCGCTGAGTGAGCTGTCCACGGAACTGGCCATGCCCATCAACCGGCCTTGCGCCTGCACGCACTCACGCAATAGCGGCGTCAGGCGTTGGGATCGCCAGGTGAAATTCGGCCAGTCGGGCTGTTGCCAAATCCAGTGAGGTGCCATGACCACGGGTAACTCCAGAGGGAATGAGCCGAATAATAGTCTTATTCGGCTCATAATGTGAGCCGAATAAGCGCGCTATTCGGCTCACGCCCCACCTTCTTCGTGATGCCTGCAGCAAATCAAGAGGTATCTGATTGTTAAAAAACTGCCGAATCGCTAACCTTCGCGCCTTCTACGACCCAATAGTCACGGGTCTTTCTGACGAAACGCAGTATTTGGTTCTGTAACGCGCCGAGGATCGGGCGCAAGGTTTCGTTATGCATGGCAGGAGGCGTCACATGCGTTCACTTCTTTTGCTGTTGATGGGTCTGGTCTGCGCGAGCGCTGCCTCGGCCGAGCCGACGGCTGAGCTGTCGGAACCGGTCGGCGGCTGGCGCTATAACGGCCTGCTCGACCGCAGCGAAAATCCGCAAGTCGCCTATCCCACGCCGCCCATCGACCGGGGCGTGCAGCGCAATCGCACGATGATCGAGGGCCAGCTCAAGGCCATCGGCACGCAACGCGGGCCGCACACGCTGGCGGTCAACGGTAATCCACTGAATCTGTACACCGACGACGAAGGGCGTTTCGCCCGGCCGTATGCCTTTGGCGCCGGCTCCAACAGCGTCGAAGTGCGCAGTGCCGAAGGCAAGTCGCTCAAGCGCGTTCAATTTTATGAAGCCAATGACCTGCGCACACCGGCACGGATTCGTGTGGTGCTCGGTTGGGACGACCCAAAAGCCGAGCTCGACCTGCACATCATTACCCCCGACGGCCAGCATGCGTTTTTCGCCCACACGGCGTTGACCAATGGCGGCGGCCTCGACCCGGATGGCGTTGATGGCCCCGGCCCGGAAATGTTCACCATGACCGCGCCGTTGCATGGCACCTATCTGGTTTACGTGAACTATTGGGGCAACTTCGGCAGCGAAGGCTATAACTTCGATGAGACCAGCAACCAGAACGAGGTCATCACCTCGCAAATCAACCTGGTGCTCAACGAAAACACCGTCGACGAAAAACGCGAGACCTTCATCGTGCCCCTGCGGGCCATCGGTGACCTGCTGCTGGTCAAGACTTTCAACTATTAAGCATCCCGCACCACGGATGAATTGGGCGTTGTGAACATGAGCGATAACACTGTTTCCCCGGCTGCTGAAACACCGGCCGCCAAAACTCCTCGCCGCTGGCCGGCGCTGCTGGTCGGCCTGGCCCTGATCGCCGGCGTTGCGGGCGGGTTGGGGTGGTTCATGCACAAACCCAAGGCGCCGCCGGCGGAGCTGGCCAGTGACAAACTGGGCATGAGCCGGCCGGACGGTCTGCTCGAAACCCACTCCTTGAGCCAATTGCCCAAGGACTTGCTGGCAGTGCCGTTCCTCAAGGAAACCCTGACCGAAGACTTCGTCTTCTATTACGAAGCGCACGTCGATCGCCTCGGCTTGATCGGCAGTCTGCGGCGGATCATCTACGAACATGACCTGAAATTGCAGGACAGCCTGATCGAGCAACTTTTCGATCAACCGGCCGACGTGGCGCTGTGGCGCGGAGCGGATGGCCGGCTCAAGGATTTCCTGTTGGTGATGGACCGCGGTGGTCTGGCGAAGGTGCTGGAGCCGCTGGCCAAAGTGGCGCTGGACGATTCGCAGCTGACCCACCTCAGTGATGTGAAAGTCGGTGCCGACGACGTGCCGCTGTATCAACTCACCTACAACAACAGCAAAGCGCTGGTGTTCGCCTCCCATGGCGACAAATTGGTGGTGCTGTCCAATCCCGCCAAACTCTACGACCCGAGCAGCGGCCCGAGCGAAGAGCGCGGCAGTGTCTCGACCACGGCCATCGCCGCGTTGCTCAACGGTGACAAACTGTTCCCGGAAGCCTTCGGCCTGCCACCGCGCACACCGGAAGTGAAGCAACGCCTGTCGGTCAATTCCAGCGTGTTGGCCATGGGTTACCAGCGCTTCATCCCGAATTTCGCCGGGCTGCGTTTCGACATGGACGACAAGGGCTGGCACAGCTTCCTCGCCATGGATGAACTGGACGATCAGCCGGACTTCGATTTCAAACCGATCTGGCAAGCCATGCCGATGGGCGCCAGTGCCTGCGTAGCCTTGCCCCTCGCTGCCGAACAACAGAAACCGTTGCTGGTAAAACTCGGCGCCGAAGAGCCAGTGGCCCAGGCGTTGACTGAACACATGGCCGGCGCGGCGGGCCTGTGCTGGTACGCCGATTCGCGTCTGTACACGCCGTTGCTGGTGGCCAGCCTGAACGACAAGGACAGCGCCAAACTCGACGGTGACCTCGGCAGTTTGTTCGGCTCGATGGTCGGCGCCTATGAGCCCAATGTCGAAGAACACGCGTTCCCGGTGATCGAGAAACAGGACGGCCCGACTCACCAGTGGCAGCGTCAGGTCAGCTCCAACTTCGGCCCCTATAAAGCCAAGGAGGCTGAAGATCCAGACGCGATCTCCGGCAAGGCCTTCATGAAAGTCAGCCTGGCGCGTCACGGTTCGACGCTGCTGTTTTCCCTCGACGACAAGCTCGTGGACAAGGCCCTCGGCACCCTCGACAAGCGCTTCCCGCCGATGGCCGACGTGGTGCCGAAAGACCTGCTGATGCCGGTCTATTTCGGCCCGGATGCGATGGCGCAGTTGATGCAACAGGAAACCCTCGACAGCCTGCCGCAGGACATGGAACCGGTGTTTTACAACGCCGCGCAAACTTACTTGATCCCGAAACTGCGCAAGCTCGGCGGTTACGGCAAATACGCCCTGACCTTGCCCGAAGGCAGCGAGCCCGACGGCCATTGGCAATGGCTGCCGCTGGAATGGAAAGCCCTGTGACCGCACTCATCCGCGGCCTCGGCCTGCTGGCGATGTTGTTGGGCAGTCGCGCCTTTGCCACTGAGGCGGCGCCGCTGGATCCGCAGCAATCCCAGGTGTTCCGCGCCTGGTTCGTGCGCATCGCCCAGGAACAACTGACCCAAGGCCCGAGCCCGCGCTGGTATCAGCAGGACTGCGCGGGGCTGGTGCGTTTCGCTGCCAACGAAGCGCTGAAAGTCCATGACGATAAATGGCTGCGCAGCAACGGCCTGTCCAATCGCTACCTGCCGCCGGAACTGCCATTAAGCGACGCGCAACGCGGTCTCGCCCAGCAGTGGCAACAGGGCGGCGGCAAGGTCGGGCCGTACGTCAACGCGATCAAACTGATTCAGTTCAACAGCCATCTGGTGAGTCGGGACGTGGCGCAAGCCCGTCCCGGCGACCTGATGTTTTTCGATCAGGGCGACGACCAGCACCTGATGATCTGGATGGGCCGCTACATCGCCTATCACACCGGCACCACCACCCCCACTGACAACGGCATGCGATCCGCGAGCCTGCAGCAACTCATGACATGGAAGGACACCCGATGGATACCCGACGCAGCCAACCCCAACTTCATCGGCGTCTATCGACTGAATTTTCTCTCCCAATGATCGGTGCCCGCATGTTGCGTTTTCTGTCTCTGCTGTTGGTTTTGCTGCTGCCGTTTTCGGCGGTCAACGCCGAAGACACCGTCGAGCCGAGCGGCTATACGCCGGTGGCCGGTGAAAGCTTTTTCCTGCTGGCCGACAGCAGTTTCGCCAGCGACGAACAGGCAATGGTGCGCCTCGAAGCGCCGGGCCGTGACTATCGCCGCTTCCGCATGGAACCTTATGGCGGCGCCGACATTCGCGTGTACCGCATCGACAAGCCACTGGATTTCCTCAAGCGCCAGAAGAACCTGCACCGCGTGGTCAGCGATGGCCAGTTCAAGGGCGAAGGGCTGTCGAATACCCTCGCTTACCTGTGGGACAACTGGTACCGCAAATCCCGTCGCGTGATGCAACGGGCGTTTTCCTACGAGTCGCGTCAACAAGTCACCGAGGAAGTGCCGGAACTGAAGATGGGCACCGCCATCGCCGCGCCAACGCCTTACGATGCACAGCCGCAATTCGCCCTGATCCCGGGCCTGCCGGTGGTCAGTCAATTCCGCTATCCGCTGTGGCAAGCCAAACCGATCCAGCCGCCGGAAGGCGTGAACCTGGCCGGTTCTTCCAGCGAATTCGTCAGCGTCGCGCCGGGTAACGTCTACATTCCGTTGGGTAACCTGAAACCGGGTCTGTACCTGGTGGAAGCGTTGATCGGCAAGTACCGCGCGACCACCATGGTCTTCGTTTCGAACACCGTGGCCGTGAGCAAAATCGCCGGTGATGAACTGGTGGTGTGGGCGGCGCGCAAACACGAAGGCAGTTCGGTGCCGAAAGTGAATGTGCTGTGGACCGATGGCCTCGGCGTGATGAGCAGCGGCGCCACCGATAACGATGGTTTGTTGCGTCTGAAACACGTCAGCCCCGAGCGTTCGTTCGTGATCGGCGAGGACGAAGAGGGTGGGGTGTTTGTCTCCGAGAACTTCTATTACGACAGCGAAATCTACGACACCAAACTCTACGCCTTCACCGACCGGCCGCTGTACCGGCCGGGCGATTGGGTGTCGCTGAAAATCGTCGGGCGCGAGTTCAAGAATGCCCGGGACTCCGTCGCACCGACTGCGGCCGACGTCAACGTGACCGTGCTCGATGCCACCGGCACGGCGCTGCAATCGCTGGCGCTGAAACTGGATTCCAAGGCCGGCACCCAAGGCCGATTCCAGTTGCCGGATAACGCGGTAGCGGGCGGTTATGAACTGCGTTTCAGCTACAAGGATCAGGCCTACAGCAGCGCCTTCCGCGTGGCCGAATACATCAAGCCGCACTTCGAGATTTCGCTGAACCTGGCCAAGCAGGACTACCGCACTGGCGAGCCGGTGAAGGGCAGTCTGGTGCTGCTGTACCCGGACGGCAAACCGGTGGCCAACGCCAAGTTGAGCCTGAGCCTGCGCGCCCAGCAACTGTCGATGGTCGACAACGAACTGCAATACCTCGGGCAATTCCCGGTGGAGCTGACCAGCACCGAATTGACCACCGACGCCAAGGGCAACGCGACCCTCGACCTGCCGGCCGCCGAGAAACCGAGCCGCTACATGCTCACCGTGTTTGCCAGCGATGGCGCGGCGTATCGGGTCAAGACCACCAAGGAAATCCTCATCGACCGTGGCGCGGCGAGTTTCAGTTTGAGCGCGCCGCAGCGGTTCAGTGCGGTGGGCGACAAGGTTGCGTTCAGCTACATCAATGAAGGCGCCAACGAACAGAGCAAAACCGTGACACCAAGCAGCTACAGCTGGGTGCGTCTGGAAGATCAGACCTCTGGCGACGGCAAACTGGCTGCCAAAGACAAAGGCTTCACCGTGGCCTTCGAACGTCCCGGCACCTACAACCTGACATTGAAAGATGACCATGGCCGCGTCATTGGTGCGACCGGTCATTCGGTCACCGGCGACGGCGTCAAAGCCGTGCCGGGCACCGTGGAAATTGTCCTCGATAAACCCGAGTACAAGGCCGGTGATGAAGCACTGGCCCTGATCACTTTTCCGGAGCCGATCAGCGATGCACTGCTGTCGCTTGAGCGCGACAAGGTCGAGGCCACCGCGCTGCTGTCCAAGGGCGGCGACTGGCTGAAGATGGAAAAACTCAGCGACACCCAATACCGCGCGCGCATCCCGGTGAAAGACAATTTCGCCCCGAACCTGACCTTCTCCGTGCTCTACACCAAGGGCGGCCAATACAGCTTCCAAAACGCCGGGATCAAGGTCGTTGCGCCGCAAATCGACGTGGCCATTGCCACCGATAAAGAGGCGTATCAACCCGGTGATACGGTGTCGGTCGACTTGACCACGCAGTTCGCCGGCAAGCCGATTCCGGCGCACCTGACCGTCAGCGTCGTTGACGAAATGGTCTACGCGCTGCAACCGGAAGTCGCGCCGAGCATCGACCAGTTCTTCTACCACCCGCGCCGCAACAACGTGCGCACCAGCGCCAGTCTGTCGTTTATCAGCTATGACGTCGCATTGCCGGGCAGCCCCGGCGCGCCGGGCAAAGCCAACCGCAGCGAACGAGGGGTGAAAGTGCTGGAGCGGCCGCGTCGTGAAGACGTCGATACCGCCGCGTGGCAGCCGGAACTGGTGACTGATGCCAACGGCAAAACCCGCTTCACCTTCAAGATGCCGGACTCGCTGACCCGCTGGCGCATCACTGCGCGGGCCATCGCCGATGACGGGCAGGTCGGGCAGAAGAAGCAGTTCGTGCGTTCGGAGAAACCGCTGTACCTGAAGTGGAGCGGGCCAACGAAATTCCGCACCGGTGACAAACCAGTGCTCGGGGTATTCGCCTTCAGCCAGGCCGAGAAACCGGTCAAGGCTGAGCTGGTGATTCATTTCGGCGGCGCCGATCAGCGTGTTCCAGTGACTCTCAACAACGGCATCAACTACATCGCGTTGCCAGAGTTCTCGTTGGCCAGTGGCGAGTGGACCGCCGAACTGGTGCAGGACGGCAAAACCGCTGACGCGCTGGCCGTGCGCCTGACCGCCACCGGTGAAGGATGGCAGGTGACGCAGAGCCAAAGTCTGGACGTGGCCAGCGGCGATACACCGCTGAGCTTGCCGGCCGATGCGACGGATATTCGCCTGCGTCTGGATGACAGTCCGCAAGCGTTGTTCCGTTCGGCGCTGGATGATCTGCTGAGCTATCCGTACGGTGGCGTCGAGCAGACCGCCAGCCGTTTGCTGCCGCTGAGCATCGCCTATCCGACCTTGGCGTCTAACCCGCAAATCCGCGACCGCTTGCGCCTGATCATGCAAAACAGCCGCTTGCGACTGGTGCAAATGGCCGGGCCTTCCGCGAGCTTCACCTGGTGGGGCATGGACGGCGAGCCGGATGCCTTCCTCACCGCTTACGCCTACTACGCCGACTGGAACGCCAGCAAGGTGCTGGACTTGAACCTGCCGCCGGAGCATTGGCAGCGGGTGCTGGAGGTGTATTCGAAACAGGCGCAAAACACCCCGCTGTTGCAGCGCGCGCTGATCCTGTCGTTCGCCAAACAGATGCAATTGCCGGTGAATACCTTGCTCAGCGGGTTGATGGATGACCTGGCGAAAGCAGGCGAGGGTAATGCCGCAAACCTGATGGAGGATGGCGAAGACAGCATCGTCATGAGCGATCCGGATTCGGCGCTCGGCCTGTCCGCTGCCCGCGTGTTGACGGCCTCACTGGCGCGTCAGTCCAAAGTGACGCTGCCGGAGGCGTTCAATCGCCAACTGGCGGATGCGCAACAGCGTTTGGCGGTCAGCTCGCAGCCGTTTGCCGAAGCGCTGAACCTGTCGCTGCAACCCTTCGATCAGGCCCACGCGCAAGCGTTGTTGCAACGCTTGCTGCCACAGCAATCGACGCTGGAACGCGCCTTGGCGCTGACCTGGTTGCAACGAAGTATCGAACAGGCTTCGCCGACCATCGCGCTGGCACCGGGTGAAGGCTGGAGGAAACAGTACGGCGATACCGGTGAGATGTACTGGACGTGGCAGGGTTCTCCGTCGGTGCCAGCGGTGTTGTCGCTGGCTGGTACGCAGGAGCGGCCATTGCGCGCCGCGTTGAGCTTCCAGACTCGACAACCTGCGGTTGATCCGATGGCCGTGACCATCACACGTCGCTTGTCTCGATTGGTGCCGGGTGACGAAGCCTTCACCTTCAAACTCGAAGCGGTCGGCACCCAGCCGTTGTCCAGCGACAGTCTGTATCTGGACGAAGTAATCATCACCAGCAAAGCCGCGAAACCGCTGCGCTACGGCATGCTCGAAGTGCCGCTGCCGCCGGGCGCCGATGTCGAACGCACGACGTGGGGCATCAAGTTGATGGGCAAGGCCGGCACCGAACCGACCGCGCTGGAGAAGGCGCGTTTTGAGCCGGGTCAGATGGCTTACGCGATTCCGGTGGATGCCTTGAGCGGGGAGTTGCGCTTGCGTCATTTGGTGCGCTTCTCGCAGAAAGGTCAGTTCAATCTGCCGCCGGTACGTTTCACGCAGGTTTATGCGCCGCAACATCAAGCGCAGGAACAGAAACCGGCCCTCGGTCAGGCCACGGTCAACTGACATGACCCGGCCTCTGGTCTGGTTGCTGCTGTGTTTGATTCCTGCGCTGGCGACAGCGCAGGACGAACCGCTGCGGCTGGGCTTCAAGGGTGAACTGATTTCGTTGAACCGGACTCAAGTGATTTCACGCGAGCCGTTGCCTGCTGATGTGCAGGCACCGTTGGGCAGTTTGTGGAAGTTGTTTGTGTACGGTTGGCTGGTGGATACCGGCGCCCGAGAACCTGCGTATGAATGTCGCGGGCAGTCGAAGGAAGAGGTTTATTGCTGCACGGCTGGCGGCAAGATCGAGCGCGATCAGGCATTGGTAAAATCGTGCGGTTTGTATTTTGAGCCGGCACGTTTGGGCATCACTGACGCTGACTGGCGCACGTATTGGAAGGCGCGTCAGGCGCCGGAGTGGTTGCTGGATTTGCCGTCGTTAAAACCCTCTACGCGAGTGTCCGTCGCTGAATTGCTCAAGGTGTTGGCGATGATGCCGGCGCAGGATCAGGCGCGGCGGGTGTTGCTCGATGTGGTGCTCAATGCCGCCGATGGCAACGTGGTGGGCGAACTCGGTGGCCGGTTGCGGGTGAAAACCTGGAGCTGGTTGGGGGATCAGGATCCGTCGTCACGTCAGGGCGGTTTTGCCGGTTGGACGGCGGATGGCACGCCGATCTGGGCAGGTGGGCGCGGGACCAGTCAGATGGTGCTGCGTCATTATGGTGAGGCGTTAGCTTCGGTGTTACCGAATGATTGGCCAGCGGATTCTGGGCGTTGTGTCGAAGTCGGACTGTTTTCTCGCTATCCGATCGAGCGGGTTCTGGCGGGGGACCGTGTAGTTTCTTCCGGGCCATTGCAGGGCGACTACCGCGTCGAATTCAGCAACGGCAACCAACTCGAAATCCACAGCGACGGCGAACTCTTCTTGCTCAAGGACCAGCTCGTCGCCCGCCTGGACCGCGAAGAATACGTCGCCCGCGTCCTCCAGCGCGAAGCCAAAGCCGAACCTTTAGAGGCTGCCAAGGCTCTGGCCGTCGCTATCCGCACCTATCTTCTACAAAACGCCACGCGTAACGGCGACTGCCTGAGCATCGACGACAGCAGCAGCCGTCAGCGCGTTTCGCCACGCCCGGCCACCGCTGAATCGCGCAACATTGCCGCGTGGACCAGCGACCTGGTCCTGGCCGGCAGCACCGTCACCTACCACTCCGACCAGCCCGGCCCGGACAAACTCTCCTGGCAGCAAGCCGTCGAACAAGCCAACGCCGGCCAGCGCTACGACGCCATCCTGCTGCACGCTTACCCGCGCGCCAGCCTCAGCCGCTGGGACAACCCCGTCGCCTCCTGCGAAGCACTGCCCGCCGCGCAAGACTGGCTGCAAACCCAGCGCCGCGGCTGGCGTGCGCGGCTGGAAAGCGAAGTCGGCTACAACGAAGTCAGCACCTTCGCCGTCTGCCGCCTGGCCTTCGGCCGCCCCTACGTCGACCGCGAACGCCAGCGCATCTACGTGCGCGGCGTGCTCTCGCTGCAAGACCGCCTCGACTTGACTCACGAATACTTGCACCTGGCCTTCGAAGCACACCCCAACGGCCAGGATGAAACCTACATCGAAGGGCTCGCCCGCCACCTCTTGCTGGAATAGGCCATGAAACTCCGTTATCCACAGGTCTTCCTGTTCCTTTGTACTTTTTGCGCGATGTCGACGACTTTTGCCGCAGACGCCGCCGTCAAACTCGACACCCCCGTCGGCGGTTGGCGCACGGGCGCGGTTGAAGGCGAAGGCGAAAATTTCCGCCAGACCGTCAACTATCCTGCTTCGTCGGTGAACACCCCGGTGGGCCAGGCCAACACCGCGCGCATCAGCGGTCAGATCAAATCCACGCCCAAATCGACGGAGCCTGGTCGATTGATCGTCAACGGCGTGAGCATGCCGCTGAAGATCGATCCCGCCGGGCGTTTTGATCGCCCGTTCTCATTTCCCAATGGCAGCAACAGCGTTGAAGTGCGCAGCCCTGATGGACAGCAACGGCATCGCACACAGTTTCTCAATGCCAGTGGTGGTGCCACGCCGGCCAAGTTGCGGGTGTTGTTGTCGTGGGACAGTGACGGCACCGACCTGGACTTGCATTTGATTACGCCGGACGGGGCGCATATTTGGTACGGCGATCGGGTTGCGCCCAATGGTGCGGCGCTGGATGTTGATGTGACGACCGGGTATGGGCCGGAGATCTTTGCCATGCCGGCGCCGATCAAGGGGCAGTATTTGGTGTATGTGAATTATTTTGGTGGTGGATATAGCAGCGATGAGGAAGGGCAGGAGGATGCGGTTCAGCCGCTGACGACGGCGCAGGTGACGGTGATTACGGAGGAGGGGACGCCGAGCGAGAAGATGGAGACGTTTTTGGTGCCGATGCGGGCGGTGGGGGAGTTGACGTTGGTTAAGTCGTTTAGTTATCCGTGATACTGAATTGGGCAGCAGCGTGCTGCCTAATTGCACGAAGGTGGTCTTCTCAAATCGCAGGCATTAAAAAGCCGGCTTGTGGCCGGCTTCTCGGGGACTGGCTTGGTTCATTTTTGGTAAACCGCGCCAGCCTTCAAAACGTACACCCGGATCTTGCGTCCGGCTGTGGGACTCGGCGAGAAAATCATCTGCCTTGTCGGTGCGATCTGAGCCGCGGGGCGGGTCGATGCGCAAATGTGGGGCGCAGCATACTGATTTTTTGGGGAAATTCCCAGCTTGGTGTGTGGTGTAGAGCGATTGGTGCATTGAGTTCAGCAACACGTCCGGGTTTGTAGTGTGAATGTTCTGCCGCCATCGCGAGCAAGCTCCCACATTTGATCGCATTCCAATGTGGGAGCGACGGGGCGTTCTCACAGGAAGGGGACTGATGGCCGCCGTTTGTTAAGTGTCGACCACCAAAACACCCACCCCAACACCCTGATGTTCTGCTTATCGATCTGCTCGGCACTGAAAATCTCATCCGGGTGCTCGGTTTTGTTGTAGCTGCGCAACCGCAGCGCATTTCCGGGCATCCGGTGCAGGTATTTGATGCGCAGCATCCCGTCATGGTCGATCGCGTAAATCTCCCCATCAATCACCTTGGTCAGCCCACGGTCGATGGCGAGGGTGGAGCCGTCCTCAATCCTCGCCCCCATGCTATTACCGAGCATGTGAATGCCGATCGCATCGGCATGGTTGATTTCCAGGGAGTCGAGGTGGCTTTTGGGCAGGCGGATAAATTGGCCGGTGTCTTCCACGATGTGGGTTTTGTAAGACCCCGGGGCGATGGGGGTTTCTTTGTAGAGGGGCAGTTCTACGTCGGTCGGCTCGATGACCGTGTAGATGCCACGAATCGCCTGGGCGTCGAAGGTGTTGCCGGACTCGTCGAGCAGGCGCAGGTGTTTGGCGTCTTCCGGGCCTTCGCCGGTTTTGAGCCAGTGGCTGTTCACCGAGAGTAATCTGGAGACCTCTTCCATGCGGTAAGCGGGCACACCGCGGGTGTACCAGTTGTGGATGTTTTGAGCTTCCGTGTCGAAAAAAGCGGCAAATCCTGTCGTCGTGATCTTGGCTTTTTCGAGCAATGCTTTGAACCGTGGGCCGCTAGTGTTCTTTTTCATAAACACGAGTCTACGGGCGCAGGGCGGGGCTTTGAATAAACGAACCGTTCAAATTTCGAGGGAAATTTACGACCGGATGTAAGACGTATTTGGAACAAATTAAACAGAGAAAAACCGCAGCGGCGAAAAGATAAACACGCTGTTTAAAGCCCTTTATGAACGCCCACAAAAAACCCCGGATCAACCGGGGTTTTTTTCAAGTCGTCAGTGGCACAAGGCCAATGGCGTCTTAGCCTTTGTAGGCAGCAACCGACTTGGTGATCGCTTCGCGGGCGGCATCGGCGCCGGCCCAGCCTTCGATTTTCACCCATTTGCCTTTTTCGAGATCTTTGTAGTTCGCGAAGAAGTGCTCGATCTGCTGGATCAGCAGTGGCGGCAGGTCGGTGTATTCCTTCACGTCGACGTACAGCTGGGACAGCTTGTCGTGTGGGACTGCGATGACTTTGGCATCGCCGCCGCCGTCGTCGGTCATGTTCAGGATGCCGACTGGACGAGCGCGGATGACCGAACCTGGAGCAACCGGGTAAGGGGTTACAACCAGCACGTCGAGGGGATCACCGTCGTCAGCCAGGGTGTTCGGAATGTAACCGTAGTTGGCCGGGTAGAACATCGGGGTGGCCATGAAACGGTCAACGAACAGGCAATCGCTGTCTTTGTCGATTTCGTATTTGATCGGCGCGTGGTTGGCCGGGATCTCGATCGCGACGTAGATGTCGTTCGGCAGGTCTTTGCCAGCCGGAATCTTGCTGTAGCTCATTGGGCGGTGCCCCCGTTAGTTGACCAAAAACACTTGGCCGGATTGACCAAAAAGTGGCGGCGATTATAGGCATATTCCGCCGATGACGCCATGTACCAGAAGTCGTGTAGACCTTAGTCGCGTGCCTGATAGACCGGGTCTTCGGCCAGAAGTTGCCGCAACCGGGCCAGCGGGTCCTGTCGGTAAAACAACTTCAGCTGCTCATACACCTTGGGATAAGCCTCGTGCAGCAAATCCGGGGCGCTGAAGAAGTATTCGCTGGTGACGGCGAAAAACTCGGCAGGGTTTTCTGCGGCATAGGGATCGATCGCGGTTTCGGCGTCCGGATTGCGCTCCAGTTGCCGGTCGAGGTCGTCGTAGGCCTCTTGCATCACCTTGGCCCAATCGCTGACCCGCATGTCCGGGTGCAACGGCGGCAGGCCGTTGGCGACGCCATTGAGCATGTCGAGTTTGTGCGCGAGTTCGTGGATGACCAGGTTGTAGCCTTCCCAGCCACCACTGGCCATCACGCCCGGCCAGGCGAGGATGATCGGGCCTTGCTGCCACGCCTCGCCACTGTGTTCGCCGTCCCACTCATGCTCGACGCCGCTGGCATCGCGGTGGCGCTGGGGGCTGAGGAAGTCGTCGGGGTAGAGGATGATTTCGTGGAAACCCTGGTACCAGTTCAAATCGCCCAGGTTCAACAGCGGCAATTGCGCTTGCGCGGCCAGCAGCAGCCGCTGCTCCTGATGCAGTTCAACGCCGGGCAGGGCGGTCAGGTGTTTGTCTTCGAGGAACAGCACGCTGGCTTCGCGCAACCACTGGTCTTCGGTGGCGCTGATGCCATCGAGGAAGCTCAGGTGATGGCGCACCCGATGCCACATGTCGTCGGCAATCGGGTGCTTGGCCAGGGTGCGCTGGCGACGCCAGGCACTAAGCGACCACATCGCTGTTCAGCGCGATTGGGCTTTGGACGCGGCGTTGCCGAGGCGGCTGCGGACCATGCCAATGATCATCGGCACCAGCGACAGCAGGATGATGCCTACCACCAACAACGACAGGTTTGTCTTGATGAACGGTACATTGCCGAAGAAGTAACCGAGGGTCACCAAGCCGCCGACCCAAAGAATCGTGCCGATCACGCTGAAGAAGAAAAACCGCGGGTAAGGCATCTTGCCGACACCGGCGACGAACGGTGCAAAGGTGCGGATGATCGGCAGGAAACGCGCAAGGGTCACGGTTTTGCCGCCGTGCTTGTCGTAGAAATCGTGGGTTTGTTGCAGGTAGTCGCGGCGGAAGATCTTCGAATTCGGGTTACTGAACAGTTTTTCGCCGGCCGTTCGACCAATCAGGTAGTTGGTGCTGTCGCCGAGAATCGCCGCAAGCATCAGCAGGCCGCCCAGCAATACCGGATCCATGCCGCCACCGGCCGCAACGGCACCGGCAATGAACAACAGGGAATCGCCCGGCAGGAATGGCATCACCACCAGACCGGTTTCACAGAAAATCACCAGAAACAGGATGGCGTAAATCCAGGTCCCATAGTTGGTCACCAGCATGTCGAGGTAAACGTCGAGATGCAGAACAATGTCGATCGGGTTGAAATCCATGGGGCACCTGTGGTGACGGCCCGACTCAGCAGGCCTGTGCGGATGACTTCGCATAAGACTACACGCAGGTGTAGTTTTTCTTACAAGTCGGAAAGATCGGGATTATACGGACTGAAAAGTGAAAAGAGCGTTCAGTTTGTAGCGAGGGATGTCGCAGTAGACAGATGGTCCAGGCAGGGCTTTTGTAGGAGTGAGCCTGCTCGCGATAGCCTCGCCTCGGTGATTCAGTCAAACCGAGGTGCGGCTATCGCGAGCAGGCTCGCTCCCACAGTAGATCGGTGGGGCTCAGAGCCCGTCGCTGATCGGCAACACGTAGTTCTTGAACTCGGTGTCTTCCTTGAATCCGATGGATTCATAGGTTTTGCGCGCGACTTCGTTGTTGCTGCTGGTGGAAACGCGCATGCGCACGGCATTGGTTTCCTTGGCCATTTTCTTCGCGGTACGGATCAGGTTGTCAGCCACCAGTTGGCGGCGGGCGTCTTCGGCGACATAAATGTCGTTGAGGATCCATACTCGTTTCAGCGAAAGAGACGAAAAGCTCGGGTACAACTGACAGAAACCCATCAGTTTGTTGCTGTCGTCATCGGACAGCGCCAGGTAGATCACCGATTCCTTGCGGCGCAGGCGTTTTTCGAGGAACGCTCGGGACGAGTCCGGGTACGGCAGGGATCCATAAAATTCACGATACTTCACGAACATGGGCGCCAATAGGTCCAGGTGTTCGAGGGTCGCTTGAATAATCCGCATGGTAGGTCTCGTCTTCAAGTGGCTGTCTTTACTGCATTGACGGCGATGGGAAACCCGTGGCGGCCGTTCGTCGATCCTGCCTGAAACCTATTCGCAAACGCAATGCGGAAACGGTTCAGGCATCTGTTTGACCCAGCAGGAAGTTTCGTTTCATGTCCGTACCGGCGTCCGATTCCAGTGTCTGGAGCTGCGCCTCGTCCTTGAGATTGACCCCCGACAGCTGTCTACGACAGGCCTCTCGCATCAAATACAGCAAACGGTGGGCGGCCATGCCGTAACTCAGGCCTTCGAGCCGAACGTTGGAGATGCAATTGCGATAAGCATCCGTCAGACCAATCTTTGGATTGTAGGTGAAATATAAACCCAGACTATCAGGGGAGCTGAGTCCGGGGCGTTCACCGATCAGGATGACCGTCATCTTCGCCCCCATCAGTTCACCGATCTCGTCGGCCACAGCGACGCGGCCCTGTTCCACCAGCACCACGGGTGCCACGGACCAGCCTTCGGCCTGCACCTGTTCATCCAGGCGTGCGAGAAACGGCAGGGTATGGCGATGCACCGCCAGTGCCGACAGCCCGTCGGCCACCACAATCACCAGATCGACACCGCCGGGGTTGGCCGTCGCGTACTCGCGAAGCGTCTGCGCCGACTCATCGCTGAGCTTTCGCCCCAGATCAGGGCGCTGCAAATAGCTGTCCCGGTTCGTGGCGGCGCTGTGCAGCAACAGACTGTCGCGCCCGATCCCGGCCAGTTGCGAACTGAGCCCCGCCGAATCGAACGGCAAATGCACCGCATCCCGTGCCTGCGCATGGGCGTACTGGAAATCCAGTTGGGCGCTGGTCGGCATGCTGGTGCCCGTGCGCCCCAAGGCAATCCGCGCGGGTGTCAGGCGGCGCAATTCCAGCAACGGGTTCTGTGGATCAACGGGTGGTTTTTCCATGAAAGCACTCATCCCAATTGCGCCATCGCCTGGCGGAAGGCCGGGGGCAGGCTGTCGCCGAAGTGAATTTTGCCGTCCGCCTGGGTAAAGATGCCCATTTTCGTCAGCCACTGCTCGAATTCCGGCGCGGGTTTCAGGCCCAGCGTCTGACGGGCGTAGAGGGCGTCGTGGAACGAGGTGGTCTGGTAGTTGAGCATGATGTCGTCGGAACCGGGGATGCCCATGATGAAGTTGATCCCGGCGACGCCCAGCAAGGTCAGCAGCGTGTCCATGTCGTCCTGGTCGGCTTCGGCGTGGTTGGTGTAACAGATGTCGCAGCCCATCGGGACGCCCAGCAACTTACCGCAGAAGTGGTCTTCGAGGCCGGCGCGAATGATCTGTTTGCCGTTGTAGAGGTATTCCGGGCCGATGAAGCCGACCACCGTGTTCACCAGAAAAGGCTTGAAATGGCGCGCCACGGCGTAGGCACGGGTTTCGCACGTCTGCTGATCGATACCGTGGTGGGCGTTGGCGGACAGCGCACTGCCTTGGCCGGTTTCGAAATACATCAGGTTCTGACCCAGCGTGCCGCGATTCAGGCTCAAACCGGCGTCATAACCTTCCTTCAACACATTCAGGTTGATGCCGAAACTGGCGTTGGCCGCCTCGGTGCCGGCGATCGACTGGAACACCAGGTCCAGCGGCACCCCGCGATTGATCGCTTCGATCGATGTGGTGACGTGGGTCAGCACGCAGGCCTGGGTCGGGATTTCGTAGCGCTGGATGATCGCATCGAGCATTTCCAGCATGGCGCAGATCGAGGCGATGCTGTCGGTGGCCGGGTTGATGCCAATCATCGCATCGCCGTTTCCGTACAACAGGCCGTCGAGGATGCTTGCCGCGATACCGGCGGGCTCGTCGGTGGGGTGATTGGGTTGCAGGCGGGTGGATAAACGCCCGCGCAAGCCCATGGTGCCGCGAAATTTCGTCACCACGCGGATTTTCTGCGCCACCAGCACCAGGTCCTGGACGCGCATGATCTTCGACACAGCGGCGACCATTTCCGGCGTCAGGCCGGGGGCGAGCGCGCGCAGGCTCTGTTCATCGGCGGCATCGCTGAGCAGCCAGTCGCGAAAACCGCCGACGGTGAGGTGGCTGACCACGGCGAAGGCGTGTGCGTCGTGAGTGTCGATGATCAGTCGGGTGACTTCATCGGCCTCATAAGGAATCAGTACTTCCTGCAGGAAGTGGGTCAGCGGGATGTCGGCCAGGGCCATTTGCGCGGCCACACGCTCGCCATCGTTGAGCGCGGCGACGCCCGCCAGGAAATCCCCGGAGCGCGCCGGACTGGCCTTGGCCATGACGTCCTTGAGGCTCTCGAAGCGGTAGGTCTGAGCGCCGACGGAGTGGGCAAATGCGGCCATGGGGCGATTTCTCCTGTTTTGTACAAGTCTCAATAACACTGACATTCCAGTGTGGGAGCGAGCAGGCTCGCTCCCACAGGGGGGCTGCATGCACTTCAATAACGCAGGCGCCGGTCTGCAAGCCCGGCGCCGGTGCAACTTAAATACCCTCGAGCATCGCATCGGCCGGCGCGTCGGCGCGCTGCTTGGCGGTCAGCTGGAAATACAGGTAACCGGCGGCCATGAAACCGAGGAACACACAGCCGATCAGCGTGTTGAACCAGGCCATGGCCACCAGGCACACCACCGCCAGGAACAGCGCGATCCCCGGAACAATCGGGTAGCCCGGTGCGCGGAAGGTTCGTTCCAGGTTCGGTTCGGTTTTACGCAGTTTGAACAGACTCAGCATACTGATGATGTACATCACGATGGCACCGAATACCGACATGGTGATCATCGCTGCCGTCAGGGTCATGCCTTGCAGGTTGACCAGGCCGTCGCTGTAAATCGCCGCGATGCCGATTACGCCGCCGGCCAGAATGGCGCGGTGCGGGGTCTGGAAGCGCGAGAGTTTGGCCAGGCCGCTGGGCAGGTAACCGGCCCGCGCGAGGGCGAAGAACTGGCGCGAATAGCCGAGGATGATCCCGTGAAAGCTCGCCACCAGGCCGAACAGTCCGATCCAGACCAGCATGTGCATCCAGCTCGAATTGTTGCCGACCACGGCTTTCATCGCTTGGGGCAGCGGGTCATTGATGTTCGACAGTTGGCGCCAGTCGCCGACGCCGCCGGCCATCACCATCACGCCGATGGCCAGGAACACCAGGGTCAGAATGCCGCTGACGTAAGCCTTGGGAATCGTGCGTTTCGGGTCCTTGGCTTCTTCAGCAGCCATCGCCGCGCCTTCGATCGCCAGAAAAAACCAGATCGCGAAGGGAATGGCGGCAAAGATGCCGGGAATGGAGGCGATGGTGAATTCGTTGGAACCCGACCAGCCATTGAGCACGAAGTTACTGAAGCTGAAGCCCGGCGCCACGACGCCCATGAACACCAGCAACTCGGCGACCGCCAGCACCGTGACCACCAGTTCGAAGGTGGCCGCGATGCTGACCCCGAGGATATTCAGGCCCATGAACACGAAATACGCGCCAACCGCCGCGATCTTGGGATCAAGTTCCGGGTATTGCACGTTGAGGTAGGCGCCAATCGCCATCGCAATGGCCGGGGGCGCAAACACGAATTCGATCAGGGTGGCGATGCCGGCGATCAATCCACCTTTCTCACCAAACGCCCGCCGGCTGTAGGCAAACGGCCCTCCAGCGTGGGGAATCGCGGTTGTCAGTTCGGTGAAGCTGAAGATGAAGCACGTGTACATCGTCGCCACCATCAGGGCGGTGACGAGAAAGCCCAGCGTGCCGGCGGTGCCCCAGCCGTAACTCCAGCCGAAGTACTCGCCGGAAATCACCAGGCCGACGGCAATACCCCATAGGTGCAGGGTGCCGAGTGTGGGTTTGAGCTGTGTAGAAGAAGTCATAAGTCCTCGCTGTCTTTTTTATTTTTTGATGTTTTGGACTTGCGGTACGACGTTTCAGGTGTGAAGCGGGCACGCAAAGCCCGTGCCAGAGCGGCCAGGGCGATGTTTTGGAGTGCCTTCGATGACGCCTTCGCGAGCAGGCTCGCTCCCACAAGGGGAGCGGTGCAAATGTGGGAGCGAGCCTGCTCGCGAAGGCGATAGAAAGGGCGATGCAGAACTCCCTGCATCGCCCCCGGTTTTTAGAAGAAGCCCAACGGATTGATGTCGTAGCTCACCAGCAGGTTTTTGGTCTGCTGATAGTGATCGAGCATCATCTTGTGGGTTTCACGGCCGACGCCGGACTTTTTGTAACCACCGAACGCGGCGTGCGCCGGGTACAGGTGGTAGCAGTTGGTCCATACACGACCGGCCTTGATGGCGCGGCCCATGCGATAGGCGCGGTTGATGTCGCGGGTCCAGAGGCCGGCACCGAGGCCGAACTCGGTGTCGTTGGCGATGGCCAGGGCTTCGGCTTCGTCCTTGAAGGTGGTGATGCTCACCACCGGGCCAAAGATTTCTTCCTGGAACACGCGCATTTTGTTGGTGCCCTTGAGCAGCGTCGGCTGGATGTAATACCCGGTCGCCAGATTGCCCTCGAGTTTTTCGATCTTGCCGCCGGTCAGCAGCTCGGCGCCTTCGCCTTTGGCGATTTCCAGGTACGAAAGGATTTTGTCGAATTGCTGCTCGGACGCCTGGGCGCCGACCATGGTGTCGGTGTCTAGCGGGTCGCCACGTTTGATCGACAGGACTTTTTTCATCACCACTTTCATGAAGTCGTCGTAGATCGACTCTTGCACCAGGGCGCGGGACGGGCAGGTGCAGACTTCGCCCTGGTTGAAGAACGCCAGCACCAGGCCTTCAGCGGCTTTTTCGATGAAGGACGGTTCGGCTTTCATGATGTCTTCGAAGAAGATGTTCGGCGACTTGCCACCCAGCTCCACGGTGGACGGAATGATGTTTTCGGCGGCACATTTCATGATGTGCGAGCCGACCGGGGTCGAGCCGGTGAAAGCGATTTTGGCGATGCGTTTGCTGGTGGCCAGCGCTTCGCCGGCTTCTTTGCCGAAACCTTGCACGATGTTCAACACGCCCGGTGGCAGCAGGTCGCCAATCAGCTCGACCAGCACGGTAATGCCCAGCGGGGTCTGCTCGGCAGGCTTGAGCACCACGCAGTTACCGGCGGCCAGGGCCGGGGCAAGTTTCCAGGCGGCCATCAGGATCGGGAAGTTCCACGGGATGATCTGCCCTACCACGCCCAGCGGTTCGTGGATGTGATACGCCACGGTGTTGCCGTCGATCTCGGCGGCGCTGCCTTCCTGCGCGCGGATGCAACCGGCGAAGTAGCGGAAGTGGTCGGCAGCCAGCGGGATGTCGGCGTTGAGGGTTTCGCGAACGGCTTTGCCGTTGTCCCAGGATTCAGTGATTGCCAGCAGTTCCAGGTTCTGCTCGATGCGGTCGGCAATTTTCAGCAGCACCAGCGAACGTGCCTGGGCGGACGTGGCGCCCCAGGCATCGGCGGCGGCGTGGGCAGCGTCCAGGGCCTTGTCGATGTCTTCGGCAGTGGAACGGGGGAATTCGGCAATCGGTTGGCCATTCACTGGCGAGGTATTGGTGAAGTACTGACCTTTGACAGGCGCGACGAACTCGCCGCCGATGTAGTTACCGTATTTGCTCTTGAACGAAACGATAGCGCCTTCAGTACCGGGGTGAGCGTAACGCATGATGATGTTCTCCTTGGCTTTGTACTTATTAGAGAAACGCGCAAGTGCGCTTGCTATAAGCGTAGAGCAAAGGTCGGGCCACTGCCTTGCAGGTCAGGCAAATCAAGGCCTTGCGTGATTTTTGTCGGACCGGCGGGTGCGCGCTGTGACGCTTTCGGTACAGCCTCCGTGACACTTTGTACCGCTTGTGGCACAGGGTGTGACTGACGGGTCTTGCCAGCATTGCAATGCGTCGATGGCTGGAGGATGCTGGGCCTCAAATTGCCACACAGGGTAATCCTCTGTGGCGAGGAGCTTGCTCCCGCTGGGCTGCGAAGCAGCCCCAAAATGTCTGCCGGTCATGATTTTTGGCGAGCGCTTCGCACTCGAGCGGGAGCAAGCTCCCTCGCCACAAGGTGTGTGCCAACCTCTTGATGGGGGTTCAGCACAGTTATCGGGGAGAATAATAAGAAATGCACGACAACCATCTGAGTCGCCATGCCCGGCAGGTCCTGACCGTCACCCAGGGCAAATCGCACCTGCATGGCCCCGGCAGCGATCCTTCCATCGCCCGTTCCTGGCTGCGTTGTCTTGAGGACTATCACCTCGACCCGGCCCTGACCATGGCGCCTACGGTATTGGAACACGGTCGTGTGCTGGAAAGCCGCGAACGCTTGCAGCAAGTGCTGCACATCGCCGGCAATGAAATGACCAGTCTCCATCAACAACTCTCCGGCGCCGGCCACGCGGTGCTGCTGACCGATGCCCGTGGCGTGATCCTCAATTGCGTCACCGCTCCTGCCGAACGGAAGATTTTCGAGCGCGCCGGCCTCTGGCTTGGCGCCGACTGGAGTGAAGCCTGCGAAGGCACCAACGGCATCGGCACCTGCCTGGTGGAGCGTCAGTCGCTGACCATCCATCAAGACGAACATTTTCGCGGTCGCCACACCGGCCTGACGTGCTCGGCGAGCCCGGTGTTCGACCCCCATGGCGAATTGCTGGCGGTGCTCGACGTGTCATCGGCGCGCCACGATGTCTCGCGCCAGAGTCAATTCCACACCATGGCCCTGGTCAATCTGTCGGCGAAGATGATCGAGAGCTGCTATTTCCTGCGCTATTTCGACAATCAATGGCTGCTGCGTTTTCACTTGCAGGCCGAGTCTGTCGGGCTGTTCAGCGAAGGGCTGCTGGCATTCGACGGGGAAGGGCGGATCTGTGCGGTCAATCAAAGTGCGCTAAACCTGCTCGGGCATATTCGCGGCGGCTTGCTGGGCAAACCGGTGGAAGCGTTTTTCGATTGCTCGCTGGATGAGTTGCTCGGTCGCGCCAGTGTGAATGCCAGCGCCAGTTGGCCGTTGCGCACCCGTGACGGTCGTAGCCTGTTTGCCGTGTTACGTGGGCAGCCACGCAGTATTCCGGTGCCGGTGGTGCAAAGCCCGGCGATTACCGAACGTCCACGCCTGTCGGGCATCTGCATCGGTGATGCCGCACTGCAGGAAGATTTTCGTAAGTCGCTGCGGGTGTTCGAACGCGATGTCCCGCTGCTGATCAACGGCGAAACCGGTTCCGGCAAAGAAGCCTTCGCCAAAGCCGTGCACCAGGCCAGTCAACGGGCGGAGAAAGCCTTCGTTGCCCTTAATTGCGCGGCCATTCCCGAAAGCCTGATCGAGAGTGAATTGTTCGGTTATCGCGGCGGCAGCTTCACCGGCGCGCGCAAGGAAGGCATGCGGGGCAAGTTGCAGCAGGCCGATGGCGGGACCCTGTTTCTCGACGAAATCGGCGACATGCCCCTGGCGTTGCAGACCCGGCTTTTAAGGGTGTTGGAAGATCGCCAAGTGGTGCCGATTGGCGGCGAGCCGGAGGCGGTCAACGTGCGGATCATCAGCGCGACGCACCGTAATCTGTTGGATCGGGTGCAGGACGGCAGCTTCCGTGAGGATTTGTATTACCGGCTCAACGGGCTGGAAGTCGCGTTGCCGGCGTTGCGTGATCGCAGTGATAAATCCCAGTTACTCGATTTTTTGCTGGCGGAAGAGGCGGGTGGGGAAACGGTACTGATCGACGTGCCGGCGCGGGAAGCCTTGTTGGGGTTTGCCTGGCCGGGCAACGTGCGGCAGTTGCGCAATGTGCTGCGCACATTGGCGGCGTTGTGTGACGGCGGGCGGATCGGGCTGGAGGATTTGCCGGCGATGATTCGTCAGGCGCGGCCGGCGGTTGCAGTGGCGGTCGAAGAACCGTCCGAGCATCCGTTGGACGATGCCGAGCGGCTGGCGTTGTTGAATGCACTGGAGCATACGCGTTGGCATATGACCCATACGGCTGAGCAGTTAGGTGTCAGCCGTAATACGCTTTATAGAAAGCTGCGTAAGCACGGTATCGAGCGCTAAACCGCGTCGCGGCCATTCGCGAGCAGGCTCGCTCCCACATTGGATCTTCAGCGGACACACATTATGCGAGCGCCGCTGAGTCCCTGTGGGAGCGAGCCTGCTCGCGAAGGCATCTTCAAATCCGAAACACAAGGTGCGATTTTCGCCTCCCTACGCTAACCTGCGGCCATGTTTTACGAGGTCGACTAATGCACATTCATATTCTGGGTATCTGCGGCACCTTCATGGGTTCGATGGCGGTTCTGGCCAAGGAACTCGGCCATCACGTGACCGGCTCCGATGCCAACGTCTATCCGCCGATGAGCACTCAGCTTGAGGCTCAGGGCATTCAGTTGACCCAAGGCTACGATCCTTCCCAGCTCGATCCGGCCCCGGACCTGGTGGTTATCGGCAATGCCATGTCGCGCGGCAACCCGGCCGTCGAATACGTGCTGAACAAAGGCCTGCCGTACGTTTCTGGCCCGCAGTGGCTGGCGGATCACGTGCTGCAAGGTCGCTGGGTGCTGGCTGTCGCCGGTACTCACGGTAAGACCACCACCAGCAGCATGCTGGCCTGGGTCCTGGAGCACGCGGGCATGAGCCCGGGCTTCCTGATCGGTGGTGTGCCGCAGAACTTCTCGGTGTCCGCTCGCTTGGGTGGGACGCCGTTCTTCGTGATCGAAGCCGACGAATATGACAGCGCCTTCTTCGATAAACGCTCCAAGTTCGTTCACTACCGCCCGCGCACGGCGATCCTGAACAACCTTGAGTTCGATCACGCGGACATTTTCCCCGATCTGCCAGCCATCGAGCGGCAATTCCACCATTTGGTGCGAACCATTCCGAGCGAAGGCCTGGTGATCCATCCGACCACCGAGCCGGCGTTGCAGCGTGTCATCGAAATGGGCTGCTGGACCCCGGTGCAGACCACCGGAGCGGGCGGACAATGGCAGGTCAAACTGCTGAGCGAAGACGGTTCGAAGTTTGAAGTGATGTTCGAAGGTGTCGCCCAGGGCGTGGTCGAGTGGGACATGACCGGTCAGCACAACGTGGCCAACGCCCTGGCTACATTGGCAGCTGCGCGTCATGTCGGCGTGGTGCCTTCCATGGGTATCGCCGCGTTGAGCGCCTTTAAAAGCGTGAAGCGCCGTATGGAAAAAGTCGCCGAAGTGCGCGGCATCACCATCTATGACGACTTTGCTCACCATCCGACTGCCATTGCGACGACCCTCGATGGCCTGCGCAAACACATCGGTGATGCGCCGTTGATCGCGATCATCGAGCCGCGCTCCAACTCCATGAAGCTTGGCGCGCACCGCGACGGCTTGCCGGAAAGCGTGGTCGATGCCGATCAGGTGATCTGGTACGCACCGGCCAACCTCGGCTGGGACCTGGCCGGCACTGCCGCGCTGTGCACCGTACCGTCGATTGTCAGCGATTCGCTGGAAGGCATCATCGAGCGCGTGAAAAGCCAGGCCCAGCCCGGCACCCACGTGGTGATCATGAGCAATGGCGGCTTCGGCGGCCTGCACGGCAAACTCGCCGAGGCGCTGCAATGAGCAGCGGCCCGGATCGCATCACACTGGCGATGACCGGCGCTTCCGGCGCCCAGTACGGTTTGCGTCTGCTCGATTGCCTGGTGCGTGAAGATCGCGAAGTGCACTTCCTGATTTCCAAGGCGGCACAACTGGTGATGGCCACCGAGACTGATGTCACGCTGCCGCCAAAACCGCAGATGATGCAGGCCTTCCTCACGGAATACACCGGCGCTGCGGCCGGGCAAATCAAGGTGTATGGCAAGGAAGACTGGATGTCGCCGGTGGCTTCGGGCTCCGGTGCACCGGCGGCGATGGTGGTGGTGCCGTGTTCCACGGGGACGCTGTCGGCCATCGCGACCGGTGCCTGCAACAACCTGATCGAACGCGCCGCCGATGTGACCTTGAAGGAGCGTCGCCAGTTGATTCTGGTGCCGCGTGAGGCGCCGTATTCAAGCATCCATCTGGAGCACATGCTCAAGCTGTCGAACATGGGCGTGACGATTTTGCCGGCCTCGCCGGGTTTCTATCATCAGCCACAAACCATCGATGACCTGATCGACTTTGTCGTCGCGCGGATTCTCAATCTGTTGAGCATCCCGCAAGACATGCTGCCACGCTGGGGCGAACACCATTTGAGCAGCGATGAATAAGCTACTCACCCTCTTGTTGGTGTTGCAACTGACCGGCTGCGCCACGGCGCGCACCCTTGATGCCTCCAAGCCCGGTGCACCGCTGGTGTATGCGGGGACGCGTCTGGATGTGTATGCCATGAATGGCGGGTGCTGTGCCAAGGACCACTTTGGCGCTGAGGCACCGAGTTACCCCGGCTTGGACCTGCCAGCCAGCGCATTGCTCGACACGCTGCTGTTGCCGTTGTCATTGCTGACGGTGATCGGGGTGAGTTTTCAGGCGACGGGTGGGTTGTAGCGTTCGACTCTGAATCTGGGTGAGCCCTTCGCGAGCAGGCTCGCTCCCACATTGGATTTGTAACAGTCCAGTGTGGGAGCGAGCCTGCTCGCGAAGGCGTCCTTTCAGGCGCCACAGTTACTTGCCGAGCTTGCGCAACTCATCCGACTCGACAATCCGCACCCCATCCTGCTCTTCCAACGCCAACCGCCACATCGCCCGGGCCAGTTGGCAGGCTTCGATGCCGTGGTATTTGCCCGGGATCAGGCGTGACAGCGGGCCGGCGACTTTCTCGCCCAGGCGAGGCTCGATGCGATCTCCCAGCAACAGAGAAGGGCGGCAAATGGTCAGTTGCGGCCAGTCCTGCGCGCGCAATGCGTGTTCCATCTCGCCTTTGACCCGGTTGTAGAAAATCGAGGATCTGCGATCAGCGCCCAGGGCACTGATCACGATCAGGTGGCGTGCGCCCATTTCCCGCGCACGTTTGGCAAACGCCACGACCATGTCCAGGTCCACCGCACGAAACGCTTCTTCGGAGCCTGCCTGTTTGATCGTGGTACCAAGGCAGCAGTAGGCGATATCGACACGACCGTTCAGCTGCGGCAGAAACACCGCCGGATCGCCAACCGGGTTTTCCAGGTGTGGGTGTTTGGCGAGTGGACGGCGTGAGGGGGCCAATACCCTTGAAATCGTAGGCTCGTTGAGCAGGCGATCAAGCAGATGTTCACCGGTCAACCCGGTAGCTCCGGCAAGCAATACATGCTGAGGCGTCAAGTACATAGTGTTTCCCCCTTGATACTGTTCAGCTTAGTTGCTCTTTGCATCCTTGCTGTCGATAGAGACACTTTGTAGCGCTTTTCGTGCCTGCTGCTTGCGTGACAACTGCCAGTGCGAGATGACCGTTTTCGGTGCCCAGAGCTGCGGTTCAGAGGCTTCGAAGCTGTCCGCCAGTTCGCGTTCGGCGACGGTGGCCTTGGCCAGTTTGAAGGCTTGCTCCAGGTCGTCGGTCTGGTTCAGCGCCTGGGCAAACAGCGCATCGCCGAAGTAGGTGAAGTTGGCTTCCTCGGAGCAGCCGAAGGACACACGGTCCGCCCGCGAGGCCGTCATGATCAGGGTGCGTTCGTCTTTCAACGCCGGAATGAAACCGCCGGAATAGCAGGACGAAATCACGATGATCTTGTCGCGATTCTTCAACGGTGCCAGCACCGCGGCGAGTTCATCGGCCGGCAGATCGGACAGCTCCATGCGCGGCTGGTCGAGCACCAGTTCGTGTTCGGCGGTGCCGTGGCTGGTCAGGTAAATGAAGATCAGATCTTCCGGGCCGCTACGCTCGGCCAGTGTCAGCGCGGCGCGGCGCAGGTTTTCCCGGGTGGCCATCGGCCGGTCGACGAGGTGGTCGCGATGATTCACCAGGCGTATCTGCCCGAATGCACCGAAGCGGCTGCTGAGCATATTGCTGACGTAATCGGATTCGCGCAGGAACACGCTTTGTTTGCCGTCACCGCCGACTGTCAGGGTGTACAACTCGACGGCCGGCGTCGAGGCCGGCACGTTGAGCAGGGCGTCGTCGAGCAAGCGGCCCTGGGCCAGCAAGCCAAGTTCCAGGCTGTCGGGCAGCAACTTGCCATCGGCGTCACGCACACGCTGGCCATTGTTCCACGTGCCGCTTTGCACGGTGCCGTCAGTTAGCACCAATGTGCCGCGCCCCGAATAGCTGTCGCTGTCGAATTGCCCGATATAAAAGCTGCCATCGGGCAGGTTCAAACGGCCCTGGCCGGTGAAGCGCCAGTCGCTGAACTGGCCGATGTAGTGGCTGCCATCGGCACCGATCAACTCGCCCTTGCCGTTCAGCGAGCCTTCCTTGAACTGACCGAGCCAGACATCGCCGTCGGCATTTTCGTAGCGGCCCTTGCCGTGCAATTGATTGTTCTTGAAGCCGCCCACATAGATGTCGCCGTCGGCGCTGTTGAAGGTCCCGTTGCCTTCCAGTTGCCCATCGACGAAATGCCCGGTGAACTGATTGCCGCTGGCGTCGCCGCGCTGGCCTTCACCGTTGGGTTTGCCATGGGCGAACTGGCCCTGGTACGAGCTGCCGTCGTCGAGTTCGAGATGACCGAGCCCTGAATATTGATCGGCCTTGAATTCGCCGCGATAGGTCATGCCGTTTTCTTTGAGCGTGCCTTCGCCCTCGCGCCGACCGAGTTTGAAACCGCCGGTGTAACTGCTGCCTTGTGTGGTTAGCGTGCCCTGGCCGTCGAACAGGCCCTGGTTGAAATTCCCGCGAAAGACCTCGCCGTTGCTGCCATGCCATTCGCCCTGGCCATGCCATTGGCCCTTATCGAACTCGCCGGCGTACCAGCTGCCGTTCGGGTAGTCGATGCGGCCCTGGCCTTGCAGCAAGCCATTGACCAGATCACCGCGATAGCGCCCGCCATCCGGCAAGCGGGCATCGGGGGGCAGCGGCGATTCGCCGTTACCGCAAGCGGTGAGCAACAGGGTCAAGGCAAGGAGTGCAAGTGAGCGCATAGCGGGATCCGGGCAATTAGGCGACCGAGTATGCCGCAGCTATGTGTCGTATATATAGAGAGGGTCGCGAAACAGCGTGAGCTGCTTCGCATCCGGGAGGATTACACGAAGCAGAGGGACAGTGACTCAGCGATATAGGCCGGTTTCTCCGAGCCTTCTATCTCAAGGGTGCAGGTGGCCTTGAGCAGCCATTGACCGGGTTTTTTTTCGGTGGCGTCGCTGAGTTCGACCTTGAGACGCACTCTCGAATTGACCTTGACCGGTTGAATGAAACGCACGCTGTCGAGACCGTAGTTGACCACCATCTTCACGCCTTCGGGGAGGATGAGGATGTCTTCCATCAGTTTCGGGATCAGTGACAGCGACAGAAATCCATGGGCGATGGTACCGCCGAATGGTGTTTGCGCGGCTTTGACCGGGTCGACATGAATGAACTGGTAATCACCTGTGGCTTCGGCGAACAGGTTGATGCGCTCCTGATCGATGGTGAGCCATGCGGAACGTCCGAGTTCCTTGCCGACATAATCTTTGAGCTCTGCAACGGGAACATAGGGCATTGAGACTCTCCTTGGGTTTCATCGGATTTATAGTTTTTCGGGTGGGGGGATTTGACCTCCCTGTGAACCACTTTAGATCAACATGGCAAATGGCTCCGGTCAACTGTCCATGCTTTTGGCGAATGCCGATCCATAGCGCTGACGTGCTTATAATGCTCGGCCCCTGCTTTGAGGGGCGAGTGCGGGAGATGCCGGATGTTGTTACGTGGCCTGACCTGGCTGGTGCTGTTCCAATTGCTGGGCACAGCCATCAACCACTTGTTTTTACCGGTGCTGCCGGGGCCGATTATCGGTTTGCTGTTGTTGCTGGTGTACCTGATTTCACGCGGACAAGTCGGCGAGCCGTTGAGCCTGGCGGCCAGCAGTCTGCTGCGTTATTTGCCGTTGCTGCTGGTGCCGCCGGCCGTGGGCGTGATGGTGTACTTCAAGGACATTGCCGCTGACTTCTGGGCCATCGTCGGCGCCTTGGTGTTGTCGCTGGTGCTGTCCATGGCCTTCGCCGGAGTACTGATGCAGCGCATGGTCAAACCCCACGCCCCTCGCGGAGATGACCAATGATCCTGGATTGGCACGGCGCGCTCGACTCGGTGATTCATCATCCGTTGTTTGGCATCGGCATCACGTTGGGCGCTTATCAGTTGGTGTTGGCCGCTTTCGAGAAAACCCGCTGGATCTTCCTGCAACCGGTGCTGGTCTCGATGCTGGTGGTGATCGGTGTTCTGGTGACCTGCGGCCTGACGTACGCCGAGTACCGCAAGAGCACCGAGATCCTCAGCATCTTGCTCGGGCCTGCGACGGTGGCGCTGGCGGTGCCGCTGTACCTCAATCTGCGGCGGATTCGGCAGTTGTTCTGGCCGATATTTACTACGCTGGTGATAGGTGGCGTGGTCGCCACGGGCATGGGCGTGTTGCTGGGCTGGTGGTTCGGTGCCGAGCATATGATCCTGATGACCATGGCACCCAAGTCGGTGACGTCTCCGATTGCCATGCTGGTAGCCGAGCAGATCGGCGGTGTCGCGGCGCTGGCCGCGGTGTTCGTGTTGATCACCGGCGTGATCGGTGCGATCTTCGGCCCGAGCCTGTTGACCCGTCTCGGTGTCCACAGTCCCGAGGCGCGCGGCATGGCGCTGGGCATGACCGCCCATGCGGTCGGCACTTCGGTGGCCTTGCAGGAAAGTGAAGAGTGCGGCGCCTTTGCGGCGCTGGCGATGAGTCTGATGGGCGTGGCCACGGCGGTGTTCCTGCCGTTGGCGGTGTCGATGGTGGTGTAAGGAAATGTCTATGAGCTTGCCGCTTTTCCCGCTGAACACAGTGCTGTTTCCTGGCTGCATTCTCGACTTGCAGATCTTCGAGGCGCGCTACCTGGACATGATCAGCCGCTGCATGAAACAGGGTGGCGGCTTTGGCGTGGTGTGCATCCTCGATGGCGAGGAAGTCGGCATTGCGCCGGCGGGTTATGCGCTGGTGGGTTGCGAAGCGCTGATCACCGATTTCAAGCAACAGGACAACGGCCTGCTGGGGATTCGGGTGCAGGGCGGGCGACGG
The DNA here is from genome assembly GCF_059415465.1 of Pseudomonas sp. GW821-FHT10C09. NCBI lineage: Bacteria > Pseudomonadati > Pseudomonadota > Gammaproteobacteria > Pseudomonadales > Pseudomonadaceae > Pseudomonas > Pseudomonas sp. GW821-FHT10C09. The sequence goes on along the minus strand of NZ_JBWKNG010000006.1, from coordinate 171,106 downwards.
TTTCATGTCTTGCACACCGAGGTTCAGCGCGATCAACTGACCCTTGCGGAAGTCGAATGGCTGGAAGATGAACCTGAACAACCGCTGCAGGATGAAGACGCGGATCTGGTGGCGCTGCTCAAGGCGTTGGCAGAGCACCCGATGGTCGAGGCCTTGAACATGGGGACCGAAGCAACCGGGCAGCAGTCACTGGCCAATCAGCTCGCTTATCTACTGCCGTTTGCCGAAGTGGACAAGATCGACCTGCTGCAACTCGATGATCCGCAACAGCGACTGGATGCAATTCAGGCGCTGCTGGATGAGTTGCAGGGTGAGTTGTTTGCTTAGTTGCACTTTGTATTAACTTGGTTCGTTTGCCATCATTGTTTTGATTTTGTCTTTGTCTTAATTTCAAATTGCCCGCAAAGAGTGGGTGAACTGATTAATAATAAGGATGAGGTTATGACTATTTATGAGGACGAATGGGCATTTTGGGATGATATTGCGGGTAAGTATATTCTGAAACATGCGGCGGTCGATCATAACGTTGATAAGGTGATAGATGCCGCTGGCGTTTATGCTGATTTGATGGTGCTTGCGCGCCGTAAGCGCAAGCGTTTAAAGCCTTTGCTGAAGGAAGTGCCAGTGGCCGCCATGCCTCAGGTTTAGCAGGTTTTCTATATTTCGTTATTCTTTTTGTTGGCGGTGCTCCCACTTTGTTAGTGGGTGGTAAATAGTGTCGAATCTAATAAGGTTAAGGGGTTTATAGGGTCATGGAAGAAAATAAAACATTTACAGCTAATCTTTACGTTAATGGGTTGCCGTTGGTCCTGAATCAGCAGCGCCTGAAGACAAGGCTCAGTGATCCGCGAATTACCAGGCGCGAACAATTGGATGTTGAGGTCGCCCTGGCTGACAGGGGCGCTTCGAGTATTATCACGCTCGCCGATCATGAAGGTGACTCTCCATTGTTGTTCAAGTTTGTTCCGCATGGTGACAATTATGCTGTCACTGTCGTTTTGCGAGGGACTTATGAAGGATGGCGCTTGAAAATAGAGGCCGATACTCACCATGTGTCTGTAAGTGACAAGGCGGAGTCTGACTTTTTTTCAATCAGTAAACACGGTGCGCCTAAAGCCGGGTTTGCGGATCTTGTCCCAGGGCCCTCTTATGTTTACATCGTGAGTGAGGTGAATGGGCGAGCGTTATATCGCGCCGAGGATGGCGGGAAGATAATCTTCAAAAATATAGATCCTAACCGTACAGGGCATGATGCCTTTAACAACAAGCCTGCCACCTTTGCACTCAAGGTTGTTCAGGCGTCCGCCGCTGTAGAGGCGTGAACTCGCGCCATTCATTCGTGCAATGAATGGCGCGTTTCATCGTTATTAATCAATACGCGTACCGCAACATCGCATGCGGCAAGTGCCGCAACGCAAAGAACGCAAACAAAGCCACCAACGCCGGCAGCACCAGCCACCAGACTTTAGGCGGCATGGCGTTAAGCGGCGCCTGACGCTGGCTCACCCACAAGCTCGCTGCGCACACGCACGCCGCCAGCATCGCGCCGGCCAGTACATCTGTCGGCCAATGCGCGCCCAGGTACACCCGTGACAGGGCAATCGCCAGCGCAGGTATACAACCGACGAGCAGCCAGGTCAGGCGCATCCGTGGTGGTTGTCCGCGACCGGCCAGTACGGCGAGGGTCAGGAATAGCGCGAATGACCCTGAGGCATGGCCGCTGGGCATGCTGTAGCTGGTCAGCGGATCACTCAGCACTTCCGGGCGCATACGGGCGAAGAAGTGTTTGGTCACGGTGTTGCCCAGTGCCGTGAACAGCAGGGCGCTGCAGGCAAAGATCGCTTGTCGCCATTGCCGGGTGATCAGCAGAAGTGCGACCAGCAACGCACTGAACACCAGCATGTTGCGGAACTCGCCGATCAGCGTGAACAGCACTGCCACTTCATCAAGCATCGGGCTGCGATGTTCCTGTACCAGGGTCATGACGCCCTGATCGAGCGCGGTCAGGTGTGGATAACCGATAAACAGTCCCAGCAGAATCAGCAAGCTCATCCCGGCAATCAGCATCGTCGCCTTGCGATGACGGCGCATGCTGCTGGTGATGCTCAGGCCGACCATGGCCGCAATGGCGCCAGCGACGACGCCCGCCTCCGGCCAGAAACCTTCCGGCAACGGCAACCGAATCGCGGCGCCCGTGGCCCAGCCGGGCAGCAGGTACGCCACACTCCAGCCAGCGGCAGCCAACAGACTGACAGCGAAAAATCGCGGGAAGGGCATGTCGAACATACCGGCGACCATCGGCAGCATCGGCCGCAGGGGGCCGATGAAACGCCCGACCAGCAGGCTGGCGATGCCATAGCGCTGGAAATACGCCTCGGCTCCGGCAATCCATTCCGGATGATGGCGCAACCCCGGCAGCCGCCGGATGTTTTGATGGAAGTGTCGACCGATGAAGTAGGACACGACATCGCCCAATACGCCGGCGAGGAACCCCAACAGCAGCGTTTCGCTCAACGACAACGCGCCACTGCCGGCCAGAACCGCCACGGCGAACAGCAACACCGTGCCGGGCACAATCAGTCCGGCAATCGCCAGGCATTCCACAAAGGCCACGATGAACACCGCTGCCGCCAGCCATTGCGGGTTGACCGTCAACCAACCGGTCACGCTATCGAGCCATGGGCCCATAAAAACAACTCCATCAAATGTTCATTGGTCCCATGGGGGGACGAACGCAATATTCAAAACACTACAGCTCCCACAGGGGGGGATACCCATCTTCAAGGCAGCAGAAAATAATCGCGACCTTCGACCTGCCCTCGTCGCAGCGGGTTCCGCGTGCAATACGGCGCATAAGCCGCATCGACGAAGCGGTACATCAAGTGTTCATCGCGCCCATGGGGGATGCCCAGGCGCGTGGTTTGAATGACGTGGGCAGGCGCCGGGCCGATATCCTCAACCAGCAACACCTCATGATCGAAACGCTTGGCATCCCAGACCGGCACCTTCAAGCCCAGCGCCTTGCACAGCAATGTCTGACCGGCACACAGCTTTTGCGAAGGGCGAGGGCGGCCTTGGGCGTCGGGATTGTTCAATAACATCTGCGCCAGACTCGCCGGCCCGCTCAATTCATCGACCCACGGATAGGCGGATTTGATCAGTACCGCATTGCCGGGGCCTTGAGCGCTGAAGTTCAGGGAGTCGCCGCCGCGGGCGTAATACATATAGATGTGCCCGCCATCCAGAAACAAAGCCTTACGCTTTTCTGTGTAGCCGAGGGAGGCGTGGCTGCCTTTTTCTTCGAAGTAATAGGCTTCGGTTTCGATAATCCGGGCGCTGAGCCACAGGTCGCCGACCCGGTGACGGATGACTTTGCCGAGTAAATCCCGGGCCAGCGTTTGTGCGTCGCGGTCGAAAAACGCATCCGGGAGCCCCGTGGGCAGGCTCGCAGCGGACGCTCGAACAGTCAGGTTGGACATGATGAACGGCGTTTATCAGGGCTGATTGAGCGGTGATGATAACAATTTGCAGCTTAATCCCGGCTGAACGTCGGCAAATTGCCCTCGATTTCGACCATCCGCCCGTCACCGCTGTTAGTCGGGAGACGCGACAGCTATAATCTGCCGCTTTCCTCTTTACCAAGACCACAGCAGACAATGACTGAGTCCGTTCTTGACTACATGACCCGCCTGGGTCGCGCTGCCCGCGAAGCCTCTCGCGTCATCGGTTGTGCCAGCACCGCGCAGAAAAACCGCGCCTTGCAGGCTGCTGCCAATGCGCTGGACGCTGCACGCTACGAGCTGACGGCGGCCAACGAACTGGATTTGGCCGCGGGTCGCGCCAATGGTCTTGAAGCTGCCTTGCTGGAACGTCTGGCGCTGACCCCGGAACGCATCGACGGCATGATCGTCGGCTTGCGCCAGGTGGCCGCATTGCCGGACCCGGTCGGCGCGATTCGCGACATGAGTTTCCGCCCGTCGGGTATTCAGGTGGGCAAGATGCGCGTGCCGTTGGGCGTGATCGGGATCATCTACGAATCCCGGCCGAACGTGACCATCGACGCCGCCAGTCTGTGCCTGAAGTCCGGCAACGCGACGATCCTGCGTGGCGGTTCCGAAGCCATTCATTCCAACCGTGCCATTGCCGCCTGCATCCAGCGCGGCCTGGCCGAAGCCGAATTGCCGGCCGCCGTGGTGCAAGTGGTCGAAACCACCGACCGTGCCGCCGTAGGCGCGCTGATCACCATGCCCGAATACGTCGACGTCATTGTGCCCCGTGGCGGCCGTGGCCTGATCGAACGCGTCAGCCGTGATGCGCGCGTGCCGGTGATCAAGCACCTGGACGGCATCTGCCACGTTTACGTGAGCGAGCACGCCGACCTGGCGAAAGCCCAGCGCATCGCGTTCAACGCCAAGACGTATCGTTATGGCATCTGCGGCGCAATGGAAACGCTGCTGGTGGATCAAACCGTTGCCAGGGATTTCCTGCCGTCGATGGCTGCCCAGTTCCGCGAAAAAGGCGTTGAGCTACGTGGTTGCGAACGCACGCGGGTAATCATCGATGCGGTGGTGGCCACAGAAGAAGACTGGACCACCGAATACCTGGCGCCGATTCTGTCGATCCGCGTGGTCGACGGGCTGGACCAGGCCATCGAACATATCAATAAGCACGGCTCCCATCACACCGACTCGATCGTCAGCGAAAACCTCGCCGACACGCGGCGTTTCGTCGCGCAAGTCGATTCATCGTCGGTGATGATCAATACCCCGACGTGCTTCGCCGATGGCTTCGAATACGGATTGGGTGCCGAGATTGGCATTTCTACTGATAAGCTGCACGCCCGCGGCCCGGTGGGCCTCGAAGGTCTGACCTGCGAGAAGTACATCGTGGTCGGTGATGGCCAGTTGCGCGGCCAGGCGTCGGTCTGACTTGGGCGACTTCAACCCGACAGCCCCAGCCACCGCAGACGAGCCTGAACCTCGGCGCATCGGCATGCTGGGCGGCACGTTCGACCCGGTGCACATCGGCCATCTGCGTGGTGCGCTGGAAGTCGCCGAGTCGTTGGCGCTCGATGAATTGCGCCTGACACCCAGCGCCAGGCCGCCGCACCGCGGTACGCCGCAGGTCTCGGCCAAAGACCGTCTGGCGATGGTCGAGTGCGCGGTGGCCGGTGTGGCACCGTTAGTGGTGGATGCCCGCGAATTGCAGCGGGACAAACCGTCCTACACTATCGATACCCTGGAACTGATGCGTGCCGAACTGGCCGCCCAGACCCAGGTTTTTCTACTTTTGGGCTGGGACGCATTTTGCGGCCTGCCCACTTGGCACCGCTGGGAAGAGTTGCTCCAGCATTGCCACATCCTGGTGCTGCAACGCCCGGATGCCGACAGCGAACCGCCGGATGCCTTGCGCAACCTGCTGGCAGCGCGCTCGGTGAGCGACCCGCTGGCCCTCAAAGGGCCGAGCGGACAGATTGCATTCGTCTGGCAGACACCGCTCGCGGTATCCGCCACCCAGATCCGTCAACTGCTGGCCAGCGGTAAGTCGGTACGTTACCTGGTGCCCGACGCGGTCCTGGCCTACATCGATGCGCACGGACTTTACCGTGCGTCGAACTGAAAAGAGGCGCGCTTCAAGCACGTGATCACGTGTATCGAAGCCCCCGAACATACGAGCAAAACGAGTTTTATATGACTGACAAAGACGTAGCTAAAGTAAAGCGCAAAGGCACATTCAAAAGCGCTCCACTGCCAGTAGAGGCTCCAACCGGGCCGGAGCTGCGCGGTGAAGAACTGGTCAAGGTTGCCGTAGCCGCCCTGGAAGACGTCAAGGCCCAGGACATTCAGGTCATCGACGTTCGTGAAAAGCAGAGCATCACTGACTTCATGATCATCGCTACCGGTACTTCCAATCGCCAGATCGGCGCGATGCTGGACAAGGTTCGCGAAGCCGTCAAAGCCCAGGGCGTCAAGCCATTGGGTGAAGAAGGCAAGGGCGACAGCGACTGGGTCCTGCTGGACATGGACGACGTCATCGTTCACATGATGACCGCCTCCGCTCGCCAGTTCTACGACCTGGAACGTCTGTGGTCCGGCGCTGAACAGAGCCGTGCGCTGAACGCGGCTCACCACAGCCCGGAAAACACCCACGAGCATTTCATCAAGCTCAACAAAGACCAGCAATAAGGGCCCGCTGTGCGACTGCGACTGATCGCCGTCGGTTCACGGATGCCCAAGTGGGTGGAAGAAGGCTGGCATGAATATGCCAAGCGTCTTCCGTCCGAGCTGGCGCTGGAACTGGTGGAAATACCGCTCAACACCCGTGGCAAGAACGCCGACGTGGCGCGCTTCATCCGTCAGGAAGGCGAAGCCATGCTGGCCAAGGTCGGGCCGAATGAGCGTGTTGTCACCCTCGAAGTCCACGGCAAACCCTGGAGCACTGAGCAGCTGGCGGTCGAACTCGATCGCTGGCGCCTGGACTCGCGCACGGTGAATTTCATGGTCGGCGGCCCCGAAGGGCTGGCGCCGGAAGTCTGTGCCCGAGCCGATCAGCGCTGGTCATTGTCGCCGTTGACGTTGCCGCACCCGCTGGTGCGAATCCTGATCGGCGAACAGCTGTATCGTGCCTGGACAGTCTTGTCCGGCCACCCTTACCACAAGTAGTTCTGCCCCCATGTCTCAGCCGATCCGTATCAAGGACCACGAAAAAGACGCCCGTCTGGTGCGTGGCCGTGTCGTGTTCGGTGCCATTGCGGTCGTGACGCTTATTAGTGTGCTGATCGCGCGGTTGTATTTCCTCCAGGTCATCCAGTACGAGTACCACTCGACGCTGTCGGAAAACAACCGCGTCCATGTGCAGCCGATTCCACCACCCCGTGGGTTGATTTACGACCGCAACGGTGTGGTTATCGCCGACAACCGGCCCAGCTTCAGCCTGAGCATGACCCGCGAACGTTCCGGCGATTGGCAGCAAGTGCTCGACGTAATTGTCCAGGTGCTTGAGCTGACGCCCGAGGATCGGGTGATATTCGAGAAACGCATGCGTCAGGGGCGTCGGCCGTTCGAGCCGGTGCCGATCATGTTCGAATTGACCGAAGAGCAGATCGCGCGAATTGCCGTAAACCAGTTCCGCCTGCCGGGGGTGGAAGTGGTCGCGCAGCTGGTTCGTCACTATCCGCAGGGCGCGCACTTTGCGCATTCGGTCGGGTACATGGGGCGGATCAACGAGAAAGAGCTCAAGACGCTGGATCCGGTGAGTTACAGCGGCACCCATCAAATTGGCAAAACCGGCATCGAGCGCTTCTACGAGCCGGAGTTGCACGGTCAGGTCGGTTACGAAGAGGTCGAGACCAATGCTCGGGGCCGCGTGTTGCGGGTGCTCAAGCGTACCGATCCGATTCCCGGCAAGGACATCGTCCTGAGCCTGGACATCAAATTGCAGGAAGCCGCTGAAACGGCACTCGGCGGTCGTCGTGGCGCTGTGGTGGCACTGGACCCAAAAACCGGCGAAGTACTGGCGATGGTCAGTCAGCCGAGTTTCGACCCGAACCTGTTCGTGACGGGCATCAGCTTCAAGGCCTATTCCGAACTGCGTGATTCCATCGACCGGCCGCTGTTCAACCGCGTGCTGCGCGGTTTGTACCCGCCAGGTTCGACGATCAAACCGGCGGTGGCGATTGCCGGTCTGGATTCCGGCGTAGTCACGGCTTCGACCCGCGTGTTCGACCCTGGTTACTACATGCTGCCCAACTACGATCACAAGTACCGTAACTGGAACCGTACCGGCGACGGCTATGTAGATCTGGACACGGCGATCATGCGGTCCAACGACACCTACTTCTATGACCTGGCCCACAAGCTGGGGATCGATCGATTGTCGTCGTACCTGGGCAAGTTCGGCATTGGCCAGAAGGTCTCGCTGGACATGTTCGAAGAATCGCCGGGCTTGATGCCTACCCGTGAATGGAAGCGTGCGACCCGTCGCCAGGCCTGGTTCCCGGGTGAAACCCTGATTCTGGGGATCGGCCAGGGCTACATGCAGTCCACGCCGCTGCAACTGGCCCAGGCCACGGCGCTGGTGGCCAACAAAGGGGTGTGGAACCGTCCGCACCTGGCCAAGACCGTCGAGGGCGAGAGGCCCAAGGATGAAAACCCGATGCCGGACATCGTCCTGCGCGATCCGTCGGACTGGACCAAGGTCAACCACGGTATGCAGCAGGTGATGCACGGCGCTCGCGGTACCGCGCGCAAGGCAGCGATTGGCGCGCAATACCGGATCGCCGGTAAAAGTGGTACGGCTCAGGTTGTCGCGATCAAGCAGGGCGAGAAGTACGACCGTTCCAAGGTTCAGGAACGTCACCGCGACCACGCCTTGTTTGTCGGCTTCGCGCCGGCCGACAACCCGCAAATCGTGGTGTCGGTGATGGTCGAGAACGGCGAGTCCGGTTCCGGCGTCGCCGCGCCAGTGGTGCGTCAAGTCATGGACGCCTGGCTCCTGGACCAGGACGGACGTCTGAAAGCCGAGTACGCCAGCCCTATCAGCGCAGAGGCTACAGCCCGTGATGAATAATTTTGATCGCATGCTCTCCAGTGAGGATGTGATGCGTCGTCGTGCCACGCTGTTGCAGCGCCTGCACATCGATGGCCCGTTGTTGATTCTGCTGCTGACCCTCGCGGCCGGCAGCCTGTTCGTGCTGTATTCGGCCAGCGGCAAAAGCTGGGACCTGCTGGCCAAGCAAGCGACTTCGTTTGGCATCGGCCTGGTGTCGATGATCGTCATTGCGCAGTTCGAACCGCGATTCATGGCGCGTTGGGTGCCGGTTGGTTATGTGCTCGGCGTGCTGTTGCTGGTGGTGGTGGACGTCATGGGCCACAACGCCATGGGCGCCACGCGCTGGATCAACATCCCCGGGGTGATTCGCTTCCAGCCTTCGGAGTTCATGAAGATCCTGATGCCGGCGACCATCGCCTGGTACCTGTCCAAGCGCACCTTGCCGCCGCAGCTCAAGCACGTGGCGGTCAGTCTGTTCCTGATCGGCTTGCCGTTCATCCTGATCGTGCGTCAGCCGGACCTGGGGACATCGCTGTTGATCCTGGCCGGTGGTGCGTTTGTACTGTTTATGGGTGGCTTGAAATGGCGCTGGATCATCAGTGTGCTGGCGGCTGCCGTTCCGGTGGCTGTGGCGATGTGGTTCTTCATCATGCACGACTACCAGAAGCAGCGAATCCTGACGTTCCTCGACCCGGAGAGTGATCCGTTGGGGACTGGCTGGAACATCATTCAGTCGAAAGCCGCCATCGGTTCCGGCGGTGTGTTCGGCAAGGGCTGGCTGCTGGGCACCCAGTCGCACCTGGACTTCCTGCCGGAAAGCCACACCGACTTCATTATTGCGGTGATGGGCGAAGAGTTTGGCCTGGTGGGCATTTGCGCGTTGCTGCTGATCTACTTGCTGTTGATCGGTCGGGGGCTGGTGATTACCGCCCAGGCCCAGACTTTGTTCGGCAAATTGCTCGCAGGCAGCCTGACGATGACGTTTTTTGTTTACGTTTTCGTCAACATCGGTATGGTCAGTGGCCTGTTGCCGGTCGTGGGGGTGCCGTTGCCGTTCATTAGCTACGGAGGAACTTCGCTGGTAACGCTGCTGTCAGCGTTTGGGGTTTTGATGTCGATCCATACCCATCGTAAGTGGATCGCACAAGTTTGAATAAGGTGAAGATTTCAATGCAAGTAATGCGTGGCTGGGCGACTCGATACGCGCCATGGGTCGGCCTGGTAAGCATCCTTGGCACAGCGCAGGACGCGTTGGCCGGCGATTACGAAGGCTCACCCCAGGTGGCCGAATTCGTCGGTGAAATGACCCGCGATTACGGTTTCGCCGGTGAGCAGCTGATGGGCGTGTTCCGCGAAGCCGAGCGCAAGCAGTCGATTCTGGACGCCATCTCGAAACCCGCTGAACGGGTCAAGCAGTGGAACGAATACCGGCCGATGTTCATCACCGACGCGCGCATCGCCCGTGGTGTGGACTTCTGGCGTCAGCACGAAGCAGTACTGGCGCGTGCCGAGCAGGAATACGGTGTGCCGGCGCAGGTGATTGTCTCGATCATCGGCGTTGAAACCTTTTTCGGCCGCAATACCGGCAATTACCGGGTGATCGATGCGTTGTCGACCCTGGGTTTCGACTATCCTCCCCGTGCCGAGTTTTTCCGCAAGGAACTGCGTGAGTTCTTGCTGCTGGCCCGGGAAGAGCAGGTCGATCCGTTGACCCTCAAGGGCTCCTACGCCGGTGCCATGGGCTTGCCGCAGTTCATGCCGAGCAGTTTTCGCGCGTACGCCGTGGATTTTGACGGCGACGGCCACATTAATATCTGGAACAACCCGGACGATGCCATTGGCAGCGTTGCCAGTTACTTCAAGCGTCACGGCTGGGTGGCCGGCGAACCGGTGGTCAGCCGCGCCGACGTTCGGGGTGATCAGGTGGACGACGGTTTGACCACGGGCATCGAGCCGGTTAAAACCGCAGGGGAGTTGCGGGCGCTGGGGTGGTCAAGTCATGATGCGCTGCGCGATGATATGCCGGTCACGGCTTTCCGCCTGGAAGGTGACAATGGCCCCGAGTACTGGATGGGCCTGAAGAACTTTTACGCGATCACGCGTTATAACCGCAGCGTGATGTACGCCATGGCCGTACATCAACTGTCTGAACAGCTGGTCCAAGCACGGGGCGTCAAGTAATGCGGGCATTGCCTATGAATAAACCCCTGAAGCTCATGGCTTTCGCCGCGTTGGCGGTGCTGCTTGCCAGTTGCTCGACCAGTCGCGCGCCGGCTCAGAAATCCCCGTCCACCGCCGTGCGTGCTACGCCGGGGCTGGACATCAACCGTGCCCACAAAGATGGCGCGCCGTGGTGGGATGTCGACGTATCGCGCATCCCGGACGCCACGCCGACCCTGCACAGCGGTCCTTACAAAGCCAACCCGTACACGGTGCTGGGCAAGACCTATTTCCCGCTGCAAGAATCCAAGACCTACGTCGCCTCGGGCACGGCGTCCTGGTATGGCACCAAGTTTCACGGCCAGAACACCGCCAATGGCGAGGTGTATGACCTGTACGGCATGAGTGCAGCACACAAGACATTGCCACTGCCAAGTTACGTTCGGGTGACCAACCTGGACAACAACAAGAGCGTGATCCTGCGGGTCAACGACCGTGGGCCGTTCTATTCGGACCGCATCATCGACTTGTCCTATGCCGCCGCCAAAAAACTCGGTTACGCCGAAATCGGCACCGCGCGGGTCAAGGTCGAGGGCATCGATCCGCAACAGTGGTGGGCGCAAAAAGGCCGTCCGGCGCCTTTGATGCTCAACGAGCCGCAAGTCGCGCAAAATAGCGCCCCGGTGATTACGGCCTCGGCCGGCACCGTCGAGCAATGGACGCCGCCACCGCAGCAACACGCCGCGGCCGTTGTGCCAGTTCAGCTTGATGCAAAAAAAAACGCTTCTGTACCAGCCTCTGGCCAGTATCTGCAGGTGGGCGCGTTCGCCAACCCGGACGCTGCAGAACTCCTGAGATCGAAGCTCAGCGGGATGGTGAGCGCTCCGGTGTTCATCAGCTCGATAGTGCGCAACCAACAGACACTGCATCGGGTGCGCCTGGGGCCGATCGGTTCTCCGGGTGAAATCCAGCAAGTGCAGAACAGCGTGCGCATGGCCAATCTCGGCTCGCCGAGCGTGGTCACCGCCGAGTAATACGTAGTACTTGATTGACGGTTCGCTTGCGGTTTGGGGGGCGGACCTGGTTGTTGGCTCATGAGAACAAAAGCCCGGCAAGGGTTAAAGAGTGAACGACTGAACACGCGACAGCTCGTTAGAAAGCTGTCTGATTAGTTTTGCCCTTGGGCAGTTTCCATTAGCGATTTCGAGAGACGGATGAACATCACCACCTTTGCCAAACGCCTGTTCCTGTTAGTCCCGCTGCTCCTCTCGCCCGCGGCGTTCGCGGTCGAGGTGATGCCATCACCCCCACAACTGGCCGCCAAGGCCTATGTGCTAATGGACGCCAGCAGCGGCAACGTGCTGGTCGAGAACAATGGTGATCAGCGCCTGCCGCCGGCCAGCCTGACCAAGCTGATGACCGCGTACATCGCGACCCTGGAAATCCGTCGTGGCCAGATCGGCGAAAACGATCCGGTGACCGTCAGCGAAAACGCCTGGCGTACCGGTGGTTCGCGGATGTTCATCAAGGTTGGCTCGCAGGTCACTGTCAGCGACCTGCTGCACGGCATCATCATTCAGTCGGGTAACGACGCCAGTGTTGCGCTCTCCGAGCACATCGCCGGCAGCGAAGACGCTTTCGCCGACGTGATGAACAAAACCGTGGCCGACCTGGGCATGACCAACACCCACTTCATGAACCCGACCGGTCTGCCAAACCCTGAGCACTACTCGTCGGCTCACGACATGGCTGTGCTGGCTCGCGCGATCATCCACGAAGACCCGGCTCACTACGCGATCTACTCGCAGAAAGAGTTCTTCTGGAACGGCATCAAGCAACCTAACCGCAACCTGCTGCTGTGGCGCGACAAGACGGTCGACGGTCTGAAAACCGGTCACACCGACGAAGCCGGCTACTGCATGGTGTCTTCGGCTGTACGTGATGGCATGCGCCTGATCGCCGTGGTATTCGGTACCAACAGCGAAGTGGCGCGCGCCGCCGAAACCCAGAAACTGCTGACTTACGGTTTCCGTTTCTTCGAAACCCAGACCTTCTATCAGAAAGGCGCCGAGCTGGCTCAGGCCCCTGTCTGGAAAGGCGCGACCAATCAAGTCAAGGCCGGCCTGGCTGAAGACCTGACCATGACCCTGCCAAAAGGCCAGCTGAAAAAGCTCGCCGCCAGCATGACCATGAACCCGCAGCTGGTTGCGCCAATCGCCAAGGGCGACGTGATCGGTAAAGTGGAAGTGAAACTGGACGACAAAGTGGTGCACAGCGCCGATCTGATCGCCCTGGACGCTGTCGAGGAAGGTGGTATCTTCCGCCGCATGTGGGATAGCATCCGTCTATTCTTCTACAGCATCTTCAACTGAATACAGTGTGCACCTGCATGACTCCGCGCTGATCCGGCGCGGGGTCATGCCCGTCGCCACGGCTTACGCTTACGAGGCCGTTACGCCATGACCGATACCGAAGTAAAGGCGCCAAAGATCGAGTTCCCTGCCAATGATTACCCGGTTAAGGTGATCAGCGACACCGGCGTGGGGAATAAGGACACGATCATCGACATCGTCAGGAAACACGCAACAATCAATGAAGAGCGTGTAGACGAGCGCCAAAGCAGCAACGGCAAATACACCACTATTCAGTTGCACATCGTTGCCACCGGCCAAGAACAGCTGTACGACATCAACAGCGAACTGCGGGCTACCGGCTTCGTGCACATGGTGTTGTGATGTCTGGCACGCTGGGCTTTCGTGAGCTCGGCCAGATGGCTTACGAGCCGGTCTGGCATGCCATGCAACGCTTCACCAACGAACGCGGCACCGAGGCCGCCGACGAGATCTGGCTGGTCGAGCACCCACCGGTGTTCACCCAGGGGCAGGCCGGCAAGGCCGAGCACTTGTTGTTGCCGGGGGATATTCCGGTGGTGCAGGTCGACCGAGGCGGGCAGGTGACTTATCACGGCCCTGGCCAACTGGTGGCTTATCTGCTGCTGGACGTACGCAAGCTGGGGTTTGGCGTACGTGACCTGGTCACCCGAATGGAACTGTGCCTGATCGAACTGCTGGCGAGTTACGGCGTTATTGCCGCCGCCAAGCCGGACGCACCGGGTGTCTACGTCGACGGGGCGAAAATCGCCTCCCTGGGTCTGCGGATCCGCCACGGTTGTTCCTTTCATGGCCTGGCCCTGAACGTGGACATGAACCTGGAACCGTTTCGACGGATTAATCCCTGCGGCTACGCCGGGCTGGCGATGACCCAGCTGAGCGATCACGCAGGACCGATTGAATTTGCCGAGGTAAGTGCCCGGCTGCGCGCGCAGCTCGTCAAACACCTCGACTATGCTGAGCAGACGACCCTAACGGGCGGAATCGATTGATATGACTACTGATGCAGTGCAAACCATGATCCCGACGCTCGATGTCACTGAGCGTCCGGCCCCGCGTGCCAAGGTTGAAGCCGGCGTCAAGCTGCGCGGCGCCGAGAAGGTTGCACGTATCCCGGTGAAGATCATTCCGACCACCGAACTGCCGAAGAAACCCGACTGGATTCGCGTACGCATCCCGGTTTCCCCGGAAGTCGACCGTATCAAGGCCCTGCTGCGCAAACACAAGCTGCACAGCGTGTGCGAAGAAGCGTCCTGCCCGAACCTGGGCGAGTGCTTCTCCGGCGGCACCGCGACGTTCATGATCATGGGCGACATCTGCACCCGTCGCTGCCCGTTCTGTGACGTCGGCCACGGCCGTCCGAAACCACTGGACACCAACGAGCCGCAAAGCCTGGCCATCGCCATCGCCGACCTGAAACTCAAGTACGTGGTGATCACCTCGGTTGACCGCGATGACCTGCGTGACGGTGGTGCCCAGCACTTTGCCGACTGCATCCGCGAGATCCGCAAGCTGTCGCCGAACGTACAGCTCGAAACCCTGGTCCCGGATTACCGTGGCCGTATGGACGTAGCACTGGAAATCACCGCCGCCGAGCCGCCAGATGTGTTCAACCACAATCTGGAAACCGTGCCGCGCCTGTACAAGGCTGCGCGTCCGGGTTCGGATTACCAGTGGTCGCTGACCCTGTTGCAACGCTTCAAGCAGATGATGCCGCACATTCCAACCAAGTCCGGCCTGATGCTGGGCCTGGGCGAAACCGACGAAGAAGTCATCGAAGTCATGAAGCGCATGCGCGAACACGACATCGACATGCTGACCCTCGGCCAGTACCTGCAACCGTCCCGCAGCCACTTGCCAGTGCAGCGTTTCGTGCACCCGGACACCTTCGCCTGGTTCGCCGAGGAAGGTTACAAGATGGGCTTCAAGAACGTCGCGTCGGGCCCGCTGGTACGCTCCTCGTACCACGCCGACGAACAAGCGAAGCTGGTTAAAGCCGAGCTGATATCGTCCCTGTAATTTGGCGATGACTTAAAAGGCGCCCGCATGGCTTTTCAGGCTTTGCGGGCGTTTTTTTGCCTGGCCTACGCCAGCCAGTGTGTTTTCCTGCAACCTGCGGGCGACTGAGCCTCTTCTGTTTGTCCCCGTTCCTGACTACTGTGTGCTGAAGATTTTCGCGCAGGGAGATTCATGGATGACCGTTCGACCGACCCACACGCTGTATCCGCATACACCTGTTCCGGCCTTGCCGTCGGAAGGGTTGATCGGCGTGATTGCACCCGCCGGCCCTGCCGGACTGGACACTGAGAAGGCCATCGCCTGGATGCGCGCTCGCGGCTACGCGCTGCGGGTGTTTCCCGGGGTGTATGAGCAGGAGGGTTATCTGGCCGGCAGTGACGAGGTGCGGCTCAATGATCTGCACGCGGCGTTCGCGGATCCCGAGGTGGATGCGATCATTTGCCTGCGCGGTGGTTATGGCACGCCGCGTTTGCTCGACCGTATCGATTTCGAACTGCTGCAAAACAACGCCAAACCGTTCATCGGCTATAGCGATATCACGGCGCTGCATTTGGCGATCAGTCGTTATGCCGGATTCGTGACCTTCCATGGTCCGCTGCTCAATGCCGATTTGCTGGGCGACAAGCAGAAGCCTACCGAGTCGTCGTTTTTCAACATGCTCAGAGGCCAGGTGAAGGCCGGCAGCGTGCTTTCGCACCCGGTGGCCTGGCCGTTGACCACGATTGAGCCTGGCATCGCTCACGGGCGTTTACTGGGCGGTAACCTGTCGATGATTGCCGCGACCATGGGCACGCCTTACGAGCTGGAGGCCGAGGGCGTGATCCTGTTGATCGAGGACGTCAATGAGCCGCTGTATCGCATTGACCGGCTGCTGACCCATCTGCGGCTGGCGGGTGCGCTGGGCAAGCTGCGCGGGGTTCTGGTGGGGGATGTGGCGGGGGTTGATGCGGCCGCGCTGGAACGGTTGCTCAAGCAGACCTTCGAGCCGTTGCGGATTCCGGTGCTGGCCGGGTGGCGCAGCGGGCATTGTGATCCGAACCTGACATTGCCGATGGGGGCTTTGGTTCGATTGGATGCGGGGAAGAAAGAATTGGTGTTGGAGCAGGATGTGGTGGTCAGGCGCTAGAGTTTCGTCGCCTGGCAGTCGGTCATCGTCGGAACGCCGCCCGGAGCAAGCTCGCTCCCACAGGTTTTGTGTCATTCACAGATCCAATGTGGGAGCGAGCCTGCTCGCGAAGCGTTTAGCGGTTCCGCAGTCCTTCCAGCAACTTGTGCGTCGGATACCCATCCGCCGGCCAGCCAAACGACTGCTGTGCACTGCGGATCGCTTTGCGCGTATTGGCGCCGATAATGCCGTCCGGGGTGCCCGCGTCGTAGTTCTGGGCGCTCAACAGGCTTTGCAGTTCCATGCGCTCGGTGCGGCTCAATGGCAAGTCATCTTTGGGCCAGGTGCCGCTGATCAGCCCCGCACCATTGAAACGTTCGGACAACAGACTCACCGCCAACGCATAGGACGACGAGTTGTTGTACTTGAGGATCGCGCGGAAGTTGTCGAGCACCAGGAATGCCGGACCACGGTAGCCGGCCGGCAGCAGCAGGGCCGCGGAGAGGTGTTCCGAGCCTGGCGGGACCCGAGCGCCAGCGGGCATCGAAACTCCCAGTTGCAACCATTCGGCGACACTTTTGCGAATTGTGCCATCGGCCAGGACGTAGTTGAAACTGCCCGGCAGTTGCACTTCAAAGCCCCACGGCTGGCCTTTCTGCCAGCCGGAGCTTTGCAGGTAGTGCGCGGTCGAGGCCAGGGCGTCGGCGGAGCTGTTCCATATGTCACGGCGACCGTCACCATCGAAGTCGACAGCGTGGGTGTTGTAAGTCGTCGGGATGAATTGGGTCTGGCCCATGGCGCCGGCCCAGGAACCGAGCATCTTCTCGGGGGTGATGTCGCCCTGTTGCAGGATTTGCAGGGCGGCGATCAGTTGATCGTGGGCAAAGCCCGGGCGCCGGCCTTCGTACGCCAGCGTCGCCAGCGAGTTGATGACCGACTTGCTGCCCTGGAACTGACCGAAGTTACTCTCCATGCCCCACACCGACACGAGTGCCTGGCGGTCGACGCCATAACGCTGTTCGATGCTTTGCAGGATGGCCGCGTTTTCGCTGAGCAGCGCCTGGCCTTTACGTACTCGCAGGGGAGAAAGGGCGCCGTCGAGGTATTCCCACACCGGACGGGAAAATTCCGGTTGGCTGCGATCGGCACGGATCACGCTCGGGTCGAAGCTGACATCGGCAAAGGCGCGGTCGAACAGATCGGCGCGGATACCGGCGGCCAGCGCGTCTTTGCGGAAACCCGCTTGCCATTCGGCGAACGTCTGGGTGGGCTGGATGTCGAGGTTTTCTCCGGCCGGCACCACGGGCGGAATGACCGCAGGGGCTGTCGCGACGGGAAGGGTTTGCAGCGGCTGGGCGTCGGCGGCGGTCGGTTTTTCCGCGCAGGCGACAAGCAAAATGAGGCTGGAGGCAGCGATCAGTTGGCGAACGGGCCAACGACGGGAAAGACTAAGGGGCATGCACAGGTCCAGAAGATACGAATCAGGTACAGACCTTAACATGTAGAAGGGGTGTTCTGCTTTACGCAGCCAGAAAGTAAGAAGCCTCCCAGCTATTAGACTGGAAGGCTTCGCGGCGGTAGCTGCCTTTGCCCTTGCCGGCTCGTTCCTGACGGCTGCGGAACAGTGGCTGGGCGATGATGGATTTGGCCTTGTTGGGGCCATGCTTCGATGGCTTTTTGCTCATGATGATTCTCGCGAGTGAGTGGGTTTTGCGGGGCAAATCATCGGCTGAAGTTGGGGTTCTGTCTAGTCCCCACAGGTTGTAGGATTTTTCGGTATTGTCCTGGCTGAACGCTATCTTGTGGTGAGGGAGCTTGCTCCCGCTCGGGTGCGCAGCAGCCGCAGACCCGTTGAATACGTTCTACCTGAACAAGTTGGGTGACGGGTTTAGGGGACGCTTCGCGACCCAGCGGGAGCAAGCTCCCTCGCCACAAAGGCTGCGGGTTATTCGGCGGGCAATGTCAGGCGTTGACCGGCCATCAACAGTGACAATCGGCTGAGGCTCATCCACGGCGAACCTGCCGCCTGCCCCTTGATCTGCGCATCAATCCGCTGCGCTTCCAGCAACAACTGCGCCCAGCGTTGCGCCGAGTAACGTTGCAGGGCTTTGCTCATCAGGGGTTTGCGCTTGTCCCAGACCGGCGGTCGGGCCGAGCTGAAGGCTTTGTCCAGGGGCACGCCCTGGCTGTATTGCAGCGACAGGTTGGCCAGCAGGCGCAGTTCCCGGGCCAGCGCCCAGAGAATAACCGGCGGTTCGACACCCTCGCCACGCAGCCCTTCGAGCATGCGCAGTGCGTGGGCCGCTTCGCCATTAAGGATGGCGTCGGTCAGGCCGAATACATCGAAACGTGCACTGTCGGCCACGGCGGCCTGGACGGTTTCGACGGTGATTTGCCCACCTTCGGCCATCAATTTGAGCTTTTCGATTTCCTGCGCGGCGGCGAGCAGGTTGCCCTCGACACGGGCTGCAATGAGTTCGACTGCGTCCTGGCTGGCCGACAATCCGGCCTGGGACAGACGCTGGCGGATCCAGCTGGGCAGCTGGTTGGCATCCACCGGCCAGATTTGCACGAACTGAGTGTGCTGACCTTCGACCAGCGCCTTGCCCCACTTGGTCTTCTGCGCACTGCCATCGAGCTTGGGCAAGCTGATCAGCAGTATCGTGTCTTCGGCCGGGCGCGAGCAGTATTCGATGAAGGCCGCAGCACCCTTGTCACCGGGTTTGCCGGAGGGCAGGCGCAGTTCCAGCAGGCGTTTTTCGGCAAACAACGACATGCTCGCACCGGCCTGCAACAACGTGCCCCAGTCGAAACTGGCGTCGGCGGCGAAGACCTGGCGTTCATCGAAGCCTTGTTGACGGGCAGCGGCACGAATGGCATCCGCCGCTTCCTGACACAGCAATGGGTCATCGCCGCTGATGATGTAGACCGGCGCGAGGGCACCTTGCAGGTGTTTACCGAGTTGGGCAGGGGCAAGTTTCATAAGAGAGGGCCATCGGGGCGCCGGAGCGCCCCGAAAGTCTTACTGTTGCGGGATCTGGACAGGCGACTGGCGCGGAGTATTCGCTTCAGCCTTTTGTGCGGCTTCCAGTGCCTGGGCTTCGGCCTTGGCCTTGGCCTCTGCGGTCTGCTGCAGCTGGTCCAGTTGAGCCGGGGTGATCTGCTGCAGACGCAGCATCATGCGCTGAATCAGCTCGCGACGGGTTTCCCCACGAGCAGTGTCGGCGTCCTTGTCGGACCCCGCCAGATTGTTGCCGTCATGCATGTAGATCTTTTGCACTTCGAGCTTGTCGCTAATCAGCGGCAGGTCATGTGCGCCACGAATGTCGTAGTTCAGCACAGTGGTTAGCTGATACTCGCCAGTATGGCCGCCGCCTGCGTAGCTGATGATGCGCTGGCTTTCCTGCTCATCGGTCAGCACCAGTTTGAAAGGTGCGCCGGTGTAGACCTTGACGCCACTGCCTTCCAGCACCTGACGCATTTGCTTCACGGTTTCGCCGTAGGCGTTGCGGGCGCTCAGGTCGAGTTCCTTGATCGCCAGTTCAGTGGTGCCGGTGCCGCGCAGCTGGAAACCGCAGGCGCTCAACAGGACCGCAAGGCCCATCACCAGCAGATTGCGTTTGATCATTTTGTTGCTCCCCTTGAAACCATGTGGGCCGATCTTGCGGCCCGAAAGGTTTTACTCGGCGCCGGGCATGGCCCGGCGCCTGATCCAATTAGCTGGCGACGATGTTGACCAGTTTCCCGGGCACGACGATCACTTTGCGAATAGTCAGGCCGTCGACAAAGCGCAGCACGTTCTCGTTGATACGGGCCGCGGCTTCGACTTCTTCGCGCGTCGCGCTGGCCGGCATTTCGATCTGGCCGCGCAGCTTGCCGTTGACCTGGATGACCAGCGTCAGGCTGTCTTGCACCAACGCGTTTTCGTCCAGCACCGGCCAGGCGGCGTCGATTACCGGGCCAGCGTGACCCAGTTGATTCCACAGCTCATGGCTGATGTGCGGTGTGATTGGCGCCAGCAGCAGCGTCACGGTTTCCAGACCTTCCTGGACCAGTGCCCGATCCTGTTCGGTACCTTGCGGGGCTTTTTCCAGCACGTTCATCAGCGTCATCACCTGGGCGATGGCGGTGTTGAATTTGTGGTTCTGGCCGACGTCGTGGCTGGCCTGCTTGATGGCCTGGTGGATCGAACGGCGGATGACTTTCTGCTCATCGTTCAGGCCGGCGACGTCCAGTTTGCCCGGCAGGCCCTGAGTGACGTGGGCTTGAGCGAGGCGCCAGACGCGCTTGAGGAAACGGTGCGAACCTTCCACTCCGGAGTCGGACCATTCCGCGCTCATGTCGGGTGGCGAGGCGAACATCATGAACAGGCGGCAGGTGTCGGCGCCGAACTGGTCAATCATCGACTGTGGGTCAACGCCGTTGTTTTTCGACTTGGCCATCTTCTCGGTGCCGCCGATTTCCACCGGCAGGCCGTCCGCGATCAGCTTGGCGCTGATGACCTTGGCCTTGCTGTCGCGCTCGAGTTCGACGTCCGCCGGGTTGAACCAGGTGTAGGCGCCATTGGCTTCGCGACGATAGTAAGTCTCGGCGATCACCATGCCTTGGGTCAGCAGGTTCTTGAATGGCTCGTTGGAGCTCACCAGGCCTTCGTCGCGCATCAGCTTGTGGAAGAAGCGCGCGTAGAGCAGGTGAAGAATCGCGTGTTCGATGCCGCCGATGTACTGATCCACCGGCAACCAATGGTCGGCCGCGGATTTTTCCACCAGACCGCCTTCATAGTGCGGCGAGGCGTAACGGGCGTAGTACCACGAGGACTCGACAAAGGTGTCCATGGTGTCGGTTTCACGCTTGGCAGGCTGGCCACATTTAGGGCAGCTGCACTCGTAGAACTCGGGCATGCGCGCCAGTGGCGAACCGGCACCGTCGGGTACGACGTCTTCCGGCAGCACAACAGGCAACTGGTCTTCCGGCACCGGCACATCACCGCAGGTCGTGCAGTGGATGATCGGGATCGGGCAACCCCAATAGCGCTGGCGGCTGATGCCCCAGTCGCGCAGACGGAACTGGGTGCGCGAGGCGCCGAGGTTTTTCTTGATCAACGCGACTTCAATGGCGTCAAACGCGCCGGCAAAATCGAGGCCGTCGAACTCGCCGGAATTGATCAGCGTGCCGTGCTCGCCATACGCGTCCTGCCACGGAGCCGGGTTGGTGTCACCCGAGCTGGTGCGCACCACGGACTTGATCGGCAGGTTGTACTTGGTGGCGAACTCGAAATCACGTTCGTCGTGCGCCGGGACAGCCATTACCGCGCCATCGCCGTAATGCATCAACACATAGTTGGCGACCCATACCGGAAGTTTTTCGCCGGTCAGTGGGTGCTCGACGAACAGCGAGGTCGGCAGGCCTTTCTTCTCCTGGGTGGCGACGTCGGCTTCAGCGACGCTGCCGCCCTTGCATTCAGCGATGAACGCTTGCAGCTCAGGACTGTTCTGCGCGGCCAGGGTGGCCAGCGGGTGTTCAGCGGCCACGGCGACGTAAGTCGCTCCCATCAAAGTGTCCGGACGGGTAGTGAAGACTTTGAGCGCGCCGGCTTCGCCGATGGAGTCGACGTTGTACGGGAACTGCACTTCCATGCCGCGGGATTTGCCGATCCAGTTGCGCTGCATGGTCTTGACCTGTTCAGGCCAGCCAGTCAGTTCGTCGAGGCTCTCCAGCAGCTCATCCGCGTAAGCGGTGATCTTGAAGTAGTACATCGGAATTTCGCGCTTTTCGATCAGCGCGCCGGAACGCCAGCCGCGACCGTCGATCACCTGTTCGTTGGCCAGAACGGTCTGGTCGACCGGGTCCCAGTTCACGGTGCCGCTTTTCTTGTAGATCACACCTTTTTCGAACAGGCGAGTGAACAGCCATTGTTCCCAGCGGTAGTAATCAGGCTTGCAGGTGGTCACTTCGCGGGACCAGTCCACCGCCAAGCCCAGGCTGCGCAGCTGGGTTTTCATGTAGGCGATGTTTTCGTAGGTCCACTTCGCGGGCGCTACGTTGTTCTTCATCGCGGCGTTTTCCGCTGGCATGCCGAAGGCGTCCCAACCCATGGGTTGCAGAACGTTCTTGCCTTGCATGCGCTGGTAGCGGGAGATCACGTCGCCGATGGTGTAGTTGCGCACGTGCCCCATGTGTAGCTTGCCGCTGGGGTAAGGGAACATCGACAGGCAGTAGAAGGTCTCCTTGCCTGGCTGTTCACTGACTTCAAAGGACTTTTGCTCGTCCCAGAACGACTGGGCGGCGGCTTCGATTTCACGGGGCTGATATTGTTCGTGCATGGCTACTTTTGAACTGAATAGGGGTGGCCTAATCCTCTTCAATGCAACGCTGGACGGTGATCACGCCAAATCGGCGTTTCGGTGCCCAGACGAGCTGGAAGTGGAGTTACAGGAAGCGCCGTAGCATACATGACCGCACTCTACCGAGGGAAACCCTGATTACGCTCGCGCGTCTCGCAAAAACGGCTGCGAGGGCCGTTGGTCGCAGTGTTCAGCCGGTTTGTTCATGGAAGCTAAGCTCTAAATGGGGAGCGAGTCTTATCTTCAATGAGGTGAGGGATGGTTGAGTCACAGCAAAAAGCCACAAAACCGGAGCTGTACGAAAGACTGATCGATCGTCTGGGAATGGCCCTGGACGCTGCAAAAACTGCTGGCCGGCTGCGCGATGAGCGTCCCCTGGAGCTGGAACTGCGCGGCCTCAGCCCCGCAGAGTTTGAATTGGTCAAAGCCTATCTGGATCGCAGTGAACGTGAAACACAGGGATGCTTGTCAGCAGCAGTGAAGCAACTCGACGCACCACGTTCGGCCAAAATCATCTGGCTCAAGGACAAAGTACGAGGCAGGGACGCGGTAAAGGTCCGGTCTCTGCAATTCAAGTAAGGGCACTTGAGGTCATGGCCCGGCTTCTTTTTAACTCTTGTGAAGCATAGTCCTTCCATATCTGTTGTCGCACTGCGTCAACCCCTTTAGGCTTCGGGCATCTCTGGAGATGCTCGATGCCTTTTCGATATTTCGTAAAACAACTTCTGTTACCTCCCGGCATTCTTTTGCTGCTGCTGGTCCTTGCGTGGTGGTTGCGCCGCTCAAGACCAAGGCTTGCGAGTGTGTGCTTTGTCTTGGGATTCGGTGGCTTCTGGTTGATGAGTTTGCCCGTGGTGGTGCAGTGGAGCGCCAAGGCGCTTGAGCGTGAACCGCCGCTGGCACGCGACGAATGGGCGACGCTGGGCCAGCGTGCAGACGCGATTGTGCTGTTGGGTTCCGGGCGTGAGCGCGGCGACGTGGCGTGGGGCACCGACCAGCCGACGGGCGTGGGGCTGGAGCGTGAGCGTTATGCGGCGCGTCTGGCCAAGGCTTCCGGCTTGCCCATCCTGACCAGTGGCGGCCTGCATTACGGTACGCCGCCCTCTGAAGCGAAGATGATGGCGGACTCGCTGCTCGATGATTTTGGTGTGACGGTACGCTGGCAGGAAGGGCGCAGCCGAACGACGTGGGAAAACGCGCAGTTCAGTGCCGAAGTATTATTGCCTCAGGGCATCAAGCGGGTGGTGGTCGTGACTCAGGCGTGGCACATGCCGCGCTCTGTCTGGAGTTTCCAGAAGGCCGGATTTGAAGTGGTGCCTGCGCCGGTGGGTTTTTTAGGCGTGGACAATGCCCGGCCGCTGGGCGGCTGGATGCCGGAATTCAAGTCGATCTGGCAGTCCGGGCAATTGATGAATGAGGCGGTGGGGCAGGTCGGGTATTCGCTGTTTTACCGATAAATCTGTCGAGCGATAACCTGTGGCGAGGGAGCAAGCTCCCTCGCCACAAAAGCTCGGCAGCTTCAGACAGTTTTTGCCATCCGGCTGGCAATCAAGGCCCAGCCAAACAACAACACGCAAACGATAATCAGCGGCCACGAACGCCATTGCAGGTACGGCGTCAGGTTGTGCATCGGCACCACTTCGCCGTAGAGGATGCCGCGTTCGAACTGCGGGATCTGCGCGGTAATCTGGCCAAACGGGTTAATCAGCCCGGACACGCCATTGTTGGTGGCGCGGATCATCCAGCGACCCGCCTCAAGCGCGCGCATCTGCGCCATCTGCAAATGTTGCAACGGGCCGATGGAGGTGCCGAACCAGGTGTCGTTACTGATGGTCAGCAGCAAATCACTGCGCGCCGCAAGGCTGGCGGCGAATTCCGGGTAGACCACTTCGTAACAGATGAACGGCGCGATCTGATAACCCTTGGCCTGCAGCATCGGCTGGTCGGCCGGCCCACGGGCAAAATCGGACATCGGCAGATCGAAGAATGCGATCAGGCCGCGCAGTACATCCTGCAACGGCACGTATTCGCCGAACGGCACCAGTTTCTGCTTGAGGTAAGTGCCATCGCCTTCACCGACGACCGTAATACCGTTGAAGAAGCGTTTCTCGTGACGCACTTCCTGACGGATCGGCACACCGGTAATCAACGCCGAATTACGCTCGGCGGCGAAGTTGCCCATCATCGTCAGGTAACCCTCGGCGGACGACTTGAGCACCGGCACCGCGGTTTCCGGCCAGATCAGCAGATCGACGCGTTTGGAGCTGAAGCTCATGTCGCGGTACAGCTCTAATTGCGCGTTGAGCTGCGCCGGGTCCCACTTCATGCTTTGTTCGATGTTGCCTTGAATCGCCGCGACGCTGAGCGCCGGACCCGCCGGACTGGTCCAGGCGTGTTCTTTCAAGGCCAGGCCGGCCACCCACGGGCCGACCAGCAACAACGCGCCCGCTGCAATAAACCCTTTACGCCCGGTGCGCACCAGGCGCAATGCGTTGTAGATCAGTGCGGCCGTCAGGGCGAGTGTGAAGGAGATCAGCCACATCCCGCCTAAAGGCGCGAGCCCGGCCAATGGACCGTTGAGCTGGCTGTAGCCGGAATAGAGCCACGGGAAACCGGTGAGGAACCAGCCGCGAAACGCTTCCTGGCCGACCCACAATGCTGCAAACGCCAGGGCATCTGCCAGCGGTGCTTCGTTGCGGCGTAGCCAGCGCGCCCAAATCCAGGCCGGAAGGGCAAAGAACCAGGCAATCGCGGCGGTGAACGCCAGCATCAGCAAGCCCGCCAGCAACACCGAAGCGCCACCGAAGTTGTGAATGCTGTAGTAGATCCAGCTGGTGCCAGCGCCGAAAAGACCGAAACCGAAACACCAGCCACGGCCCAGGGCCTGACGTGGGCTCAGTTCGCGTAAACCGGCGTAAAAGAAACCGACCGCCAGCAACGCCAGCGGCCAGATATCGAACGGCGCCAACGCCAGGGTGGTGAGTGCACCGGCCACCACGGCCAGCAGATTACCGGGCCAGCCGGGACGGGTCAGACGGTGCATTTCAATCCTTAGCGTGCAATTGGAGTCAGGCGCAGCAGGTGAATCCGACGGCTGTCGGCGTTCAGGATGCGGAAGCGATAAGGGCCGATTTCAGTGATTTCGTTGCGTTTCGGCAAGTGTCCGAACGCGCTCATCACCAGGCCGCCGACGGTATCGAACTCATCGTCGGAGAATTCGCTGTCGAAAAACTCGTTGAAGTTCTCGATCGGCGTCAGGGCCTTGATCAGGAAGTCGCCGCTGGGCAGCGGCTTGATGTAGCTGTCTTCCTCGACGTCGTGCTCGTCTTCGATGTCGCCGACGATTTGTTCCAGCACGTCTTCGATGGTCACCAGGCCAGCCACGCCGCCGTATTCGTCAATGACGATGGCCATGTGGTTGTGGTTGGCGCGAAATTCGCGCAGCAGCACATTCAGGCGCTTGGACTCGGGCACGAACGTGGCCGGGCGCAGCAGGTCCTTGATGTTGAAGCTGTCGCCGTTCTCCTTGAGGATCAACGGCAGCAAGTCCTTGGCCAGCAACACGCCCATCACGTCATCGTGGCTTTCGCCGATCACCGGGTAGCGGGAGTGGGCCGAGTCAACCACGGCAGGCAGAAACTCGCGAGGGGTCTGGGTCGCCTTGATGCTGACCATTTGCGAGCGCGGGACCATGATGTCCCGTACTTGCAGGTCGGCAACCTGGATGGCGCCTTCGACGATGGCCAGCGCTTCGCTGTCCAACAGTTTGTTCTGGTGTGCATCGCGCAGGAGCTCCAGCAGCTCCTGACGGTTTTTCGGCTCGTGGGCAAAAGCCTGGGTGAGCTTACCCAGCCAAGACTTCTGCCCGTTGCTCGATCGATCTTCGCTCATAGCGATTACTCTGAATCCTTTGTTGTAACGATAGGGGATGTTTCGGTTTCGTCGTCCGCATATGGGTCGGGGTAGCCCAACTCTGCAAGCAACGTTCGTTCCAGTGCTTCCATTTCTTCGGCTTCGTCGTCATCTATATGGTCGTAACCGAGCAGATGCAAGCAGCCGTGAATCACCAGATGAGCCCAGTGGGCCTTCAATGCCTTGCCTTGTTCGGCGGCTTCACGCTCGACCACGGCCACGCAGATGACCAGGTCACCCAGCAGCGGGATATCCAGGAACTCGTCGGGCACGTCGGCGGGGAACGACAGAACGTTAGTGGCGTAATCCTTTTGCCGCCAGGTGTGATTCAGCTCGCGGCCTTCTGCTTCGTCGACCAGGCGGATGGTCATTTCGGAGTCGGCAGTGCGCTGGCGCAGGGCGAGTTCACACCATTGGCGGAACTCGGCTTCGCTGGGGGCGGACGCTTGTGTAGCCAGTTGCAGATCAAGCTCAAGCATCGCGGCGGTTGTCCTTGGGTGCTTCTTCGGTCACGCGATTTTCGAAGCGCTCGTAGGCTTCGACAATGCGCTGCACCAGTGGATGGCGCACAACGTCCTTGGGCATGAAATGGGTGAAGCTGATACCCGGCACGTCCTTGAGCACCTCGATCACATGGTGCAATCCGGATTTGGTGCCTTTCGGCAGGTCGACCTGGGTGATGTCACCGGTGATGACCGCGGTGGAGCCAAAGCCGATACGGGTCAGGAACATCTTCATTTGCTCGACGGTGGTGTTCTGGCTTTCGTCGAGAATGATGAAGCTGTTGTTCAGCGTACGACCGCGCATGTAAGCCAGCGGCGCGACTTCGATGACCTGGCGCTCGATCAGCTTGGCGACGTGTTCGAAGCCGAGCATTTCGTAGAGCGCGTCATAGAGCGGGCGCAGGTACGGGTCGATCTTCTGCGACAAATCGCCGGGCAGGAAGCCGAGCTTCTCGCCTGCTTCAACCGCCGGACGCACCAGCAGGATGCGGCGAATCTGCTCGCGTTCCAGCGCATCTACCGCGCAGGCCACGGCCAGATACGTCTTGCCGGTACCGGCAGGGCCGATGCCGAAGTTGATGTCATTGCCGAGAATTTCCTTCACATAGCGCAGCTGATTCAAGCCGCGAGGGCGAATCATGCCTTTTTTTGTGCGCAAGGCGACGGAGGGTTCGGCGGGGGACACATTGTCCAGCTCTTCGACGGCCGATTCCTGCAGGAACAGGTGAACCATGTCCGGCGACAGCTCGGTACCCTTGGTTTCCCGGTACAGACGGCGCAGGAGGTTTTCCGCGGAGGTGGTGTGTTTAGGATCGCCGATCAATTCGAACTGGTTTCCGCGGTTGCGGATCTCGATGGTCAGGCGCTGTTCGATCAAGCGCAAATGCTCGTCGAATTGCCCGCACAGATTGGCGAAGCGGCGAGCCTCAAAGGGCTCGAGGATGAAACGATGCGGTTCTATGGGTGCGTTCAAGGTCGTATTTAGCCGCCCTGGGGCAATTAAGATGAAATCAAGGATAACGCCAGTGGGCTGGGTGCGAAAGCTCTTAAATAAGATGCCGAATTCCGACACTTGACCTGTGGCGAGGGGGCTTGCCCCCGTTCGGCTGCGAAGCAGTCGCAAAATCTTGGGACCGCTTCGCGATCCAACGGGGGCAAGCCCCCTCGCCACAAAGGCTCGCACACACTTTGACTGGTGGTGTTACTGAAGCAGTGAGCCCCGCAGCGAGTGCGGTTGTGCGGCATCGATGTGCACGTCGGCGAACTGGCCAATCAAGGTTGGATTGTCGCAGCGGAAGTTGACGATACGGTTATTCTCGGTCCGGCCTTGCAGCTCGCCAGGGTCTTTTTTCGAATAATCGGTCACCAGGATCCGCTGGATCGAACCGACCATTTGTCGGCTGATTTCAAAACCTTGCTGGTTCAGACGATGCTGCAGGGCGTTAAGACGCTCTTTCTTCAACTCTTCCGGCGTCTCGTCGACCAGGTCAGCCGCCGGGGTGCCCGGGCGTTGGCTGTAGACGAACGAATAGGAGAAGTCGAAACCGACGTCCTCGATCAACTTCATGGTCTGTTCGAAGTCTTTCTCGGTTTCACCCGGGAAGCCGACGATAAAGTCCGAACTGATGCAAATGCCCGGCACGGCGGCCCGCAGCTTGCGCAGTTTGGATTTGTATTCCAGCGCGGTGTGGTTGCGCTTCATCGCCGAGAGAATCCGGTCCGAACCCGACTGCACCGGCAAATGCAGGTGCTTGACCAGTTCCGGCACATCGGCGTGGGCCTGGATCAGGCTGTCGGAGAACTCCAGCGGGTGCGACGTGGTGTAGCGAATCCGGTCGATGCCATCGACGGCGGCCACCACGCGGATCAGTTCGGCGAGGTCCGCCAGGCGACCGTCATGCGTGGTCCCGCGATAACCGTTGACGTTCTGGCCCAGCAGCGTCACTTCGCGTACGCCGTTTTCGGCCAGGTGGATGATCTCGGCAATCACGTCGTCAAACGGACGGCTGACTTCTTCGCCGCGGGTGTAGGGCACCACGCAGAAGGTGCAGTACTTGCTGCAGCCTTCCATCACCGACACATAAGCGCTCGGGCCGTCGATGCGTGGCTCGGGCAAATGGTCGAACTTTTCGATTTCCGGGAACGAGACGTCCACTTGCGGCAGCTTGGTGGCGCGTGCAGCGTCGATCATTTCCGGCAGGCGGTGCAGGGTCTGCGGGCCGAAGACCACATCGACATACGGTGCGCGATCACGAATGGCAGCGCCTTCCTGGCTGGCCACGCAACCGCCGACGGCGATCACCATGTCCGGGTTGGCGAGTTTCAGTTCACGCCAGCGGCCGAGCTGGGAGTACACCCGGTCCTGGGCGCGTTCGCGAATGGAACAGGTGTTGAGCAGGATCACGTCGGCGTCTTCGGCGCGAGCGGTGACTTCCAGGGCCTGGTGTTCACCCAGCAAGTCGACCATGCGCGAGCTGTCGTACTCGTTCATCTGGCAACCGTGGGTTTCGATGTAAAGCTTCTTGGCCATGGACAGAGTCATCACGTGATTCAAAGAACCGCGCATTATAGGGAACATGTCCCAAGGTTCCTACCGCTGTGCGTCCGGTGGCTATGCTATAGTTCGCGCCCTCATTTTTATCCCCGATGTGTTGCTCGCCCACCATGACCAAACGTGAAGCTCCAATCTACAAGGTGATTTTCCTCAACCAGGGCCAGGTGTACGAAATGTATGCCAAGCAGATCTATCAAAGTGATCTGTGGGGCTTCCTGGAAGTGGAAGAGTTCGTCTTTGGCGAGCGCACGCAAGTGGTCGTCGATCCGAGCGAAGAGAAGCTCAAGGCTCAGTTCGAAGGCGTGGTGCGCAGTTTTGTGCCGATGCATTCGATTGTGCGTATCGACGAGGTAGAGCGACTGGGTACGCCGAAAATCAGCGAAGCCCGTGGCGCGGTCGGCAATGTCATGCCGTTTCCGATGCCGATGCCTGAGAAGTAAGCGCGAGCCCCTGTGGCGAGGGAGCTTGCTCCCGCTCGGCTGCGAAGCAGTCGTAAAACCAGAGAATGCGGTGCGTCAGGCAGGCTGTGATTGGAGGGTTTAGGGCCGCTTCGCGCCCCAGCGGGAGCAAGCTCCCTCGCCACAGGGGACCTTGTGCGGTTTAGGGCAATGGTGCAAACGGCGTTCGCCCATCCGCACTCTGCAATTCCATCAGGTATTTACGAAAGATTTGCCCCAGTACCTGAGTCGCCACTTCCAGCTCTTCGCGTGGCATTTTCTCGGTGACTTCGTCGGCGGTGTCCAGCGCATCTTCAGCGCCGTTGACTGCAGCCATTTTCAGCAGAATGTAAGCCTGAACGTTATTGGCCTGAACGCCTTCGCCTCGGAAGAACATCGTACCCAGTTTGAATTGCGCCTGGGCGTGGCCTTGCAGCGAAGCTTTTTCGAAATAGCTGAGGGCTTGATTGAGGTCGCGAGGCGCGTTTTTGCCTTCGTAGTAGAACTCACCCAACTCGTATTGCGCTTGAGCATCCCCTTCATCCGACGCTTTCTGGCAGGCGGCGAGCGCTTGCGTCAGGTCTTGCGGCTGAGTATTGAGGGTGCAGCGACCCATCGCTGGGATTAACAACGAGTTGCCGCCTGCTTGTGCGTGCGCGAGCAGGGGCTGAAGGAGCAACAGGCAGCCCAGTGCAAGGGCGCGGCCGGTGCGGTTCATGAGAATCGACTTACCTCTGAAGGGCGCGCGGACCCATCGAGGGATCCAATAAGCGCGCATTATGAAATAAGCAGGGCCAACCTTACAAAGTCTTTACTCGTTTTTCTGCTGCACGGGGAATATATCGCCCAATTTGCGGGAGATTATTGGCAGAAGCGTAGGAATAACGGTGTGAATGTAGGTAAAAGCTGACGCTGGCAGTCGCCAACGTCAGCGGCACAGCGTTTATTTCAATGCAGCGAATGCACGCTCAGCGGCATCCAGCGTCAGTTTCAACTCGGTTTCGCCATGAGCGATCGAGGTGAAGCCGGCTTCGAAAGCACTCGGCGCCAGGTACACGCCACCTTCAAGCATCAAGTGGAAAAAGCGGCCGAACAGGGCAGCATCACTGGCCATCACGTCATCGAAGGTCACGATGTCGTCGGCGCCACTGAAGTACAGGCCGAACATGCCGCCCGCCTGCGTGGTCACGAACGGAATGCCCGCCGCATCGGCGCGTTGTTGCAGGCCATCGAGCAGGCGGCTGGTGTAGTCGCTCAGCTCGGCATGGAAGCCCGGACGGCTGATCAGGCGCAGGGTGGTCAGGCCGGCGGCCATGGCCAGCGGGTTACCCGACAACGTGCCAGCCTGGTACACCGGACCCAGCGGCGCGATGTGCGACATGATT
The DNA here is from genome assembly GCF_059415465.1 of Pseudomonas sp. GW821-FHT10C09. NCBI lineage: Bacteria > Pseudomonadati > Pseudomonadota > Gammaproteobacteria > Pseudomonadales > Pseudomonadaceae > Pseudomonas > Pseudomonas sp. GW821-FHT10C09. The sequence continues at coordinate 139,747 of NZ_JBWKNG010000006.1, read as the reverse complement.
TCGCGTTTTCCGCCGAAGCAGCCGACCGGCATGCCGCCGCCGATGATCTTGCCGAAGGTGCTCAGGTCCGGCGTCACGCCGAAATGCGCTTGTGCACCGCCGAGGGCGACGCGGAAACCGGTCATCACTTCGTCGAAAATCAGCACCACACCGTGCTTGTCGCACAGGGTCCGCAGGCCTTCGAGGAAACCCGGTGCCGGCGGTACGCAGTTCATGTTGCCAGCCACTGGCTCGACGATGATGCACGCCACGTCCTGGCCGACTTCGGCGAGCATGGTTGCTACCGCGTCGATGTCGTTGAATGGCAGGGTCAGGGTGTGTTTGGCGAAGTCCGCCGGTACGCCGGCCGAGCTCGGTACGCCTTGGGTCAGTGCGCCGGAGCCGGCCTTGACCAGCAGGCTGTCGGAGTGACCGTGGTAGCAGCCTTCGAACTTGATGATGCTGTCGCGACCGGTGAAACCACGGGCCAGACGAATCGCGCTCATGGTCGCTTCGGTGCCGGAGCTGACCATGCGCACCATTTCCATCGACGGCACGATCGAGCAGACCAGGTCTGCCATCTCGGTTTCCATCGCGGTCGGGGCGCCGTAGGACAAACCGTGTTCCAGTTGTTTACGCACCGCGTCCAGCACGTCCGGATGGCTGTGGCCGAGGATCATCGGCCCCCAGGAACCGACGTAATCCACATAACGCTTGTCGTCTTCGTCGGTGACGTAGGCGCCTTCAGCGTGTTTGAAAAACAGCGGGGTGCCGCCGACGCTTTTGAACGCGCGTACAGGCGAGTTCACGCCACCGGGGATGTGTTTCTGGGCATTGGCAAACAGGGTTTCGGAACGAGACATGGTCGGGCTCTCAAATCAGATTTTAAGTAGTTCGTTAAAGGCGCGGGCGCGGCGTGTCACTTCAGCCGTACTCTCGGCGCCAAAAAGACCGTGGACAACCGCCAGCAGGTCAACCCCGTGGGCTACCAGTGGCGCGGCGTTTTCCAGGGTGATGCCACCAATTGCGCAGATCGGCAGGTGCAATGTGCTGCGGGCCTGATCGAGCAAGTCGAGGCTGCAAGTCGGCGCGCCGGGCTTGGTGTTGGAGTTGAAGAAACGGCCGAAGGCGACGTAACTGGCGCCTTCCTTTGCAGCCTGTTCGGCGAGTTCGAGTTGCGCGTGGCAGGTCGAACCGATGATTGCTTTGGGGCCGAGCAGGGCACGGGTCGGAGACAGCGGACCATCGGTTTGGCCAAGGTGCACGCCAACGTTCAGGCGCGCAGCGAGCTCGGCATCGTCGTTGATGATCAGCTGAGTCTTGTAGCGTTCGCACAGGTCACGCAGTGCTTCGGCCTCACGCAGGCGCCGGGCTTCATCGCTGCTCTTGTCGCGGTATTGCAGCAGGGTGACGCCGCCTTCCAGCGCCGCCTCCACGTACGAAAGAAATTTACCGGCCAACAACTGGCTATCGGTAATGGCGTACAGGCCACGTAGTTTCATCGGACAAGCCTCGGCGCTTTACGCATCAAAAGTTACGAACAGAAATCCAGCGGCAGACGGCGCGGCACGAACTGGCCTTTGCCCAGTTGCTCCGCATCACGCAGGGTTCGCCATGTGTAGTTAAGCGCGGTCTGTACGGCGCTGGCGAGGTTTTCACCCTGGGCCAGACGACCGGCCAGGGCGCTGGCCAGCGTGCAACCGGAACCGTGATAGCTGCCGGGCAAGCGCTGGCAGGTAAACGTTTCGCGGCGCCCGTCGCGGCTGTAGAGGCGGTTGTGGATTTCGTGTTCGTCGCCATGGCCGCCGGTGATCAGCAGGTGTTTGACGAACGGCAACAGTTTTTCGGCGCATTCGTCGGCCGTGCCTTCTGGCAGTTCGGCGAGGATGCGCGCTTCGGGAAGGTTAGGGGTCGCGATGATGGACAGGGGCAGCAGGCGTTCGCGCATGGCGTAGCCGACTTCGTCCTTGCCCAGTCGTCCGCCACCGCCGGCGCGCAGCACCGGGTCGCAGACCACTGGCAAATGCGGGTGCGCCGAGAGCAGTTCGACAACGGTGTCGACCATCTCCAGGGAACCGAGCATGCCCAGCTTGACCGCCGCGACTTCGGAATCGTTGAGCACGGCATTGGCCTGGGCCAACACCCACTCACGGTCGAGGACGCGAAAGTCAGTGACGTTGACCGTGTCTTGCACGGTCAGGGCGGTGACGGCCGGGGCCGCATGACAACCCTGGGCGAGCAGGGCTTCGATATCTGCCTGCAAGCCGGCGCCACCACTTGGGTCGTGGCCGGAGAGACAGAGGACAACGGGGCGAGAGCTGTAGATATTCATGGTGCGCGAGCTTACCACCAGTCGACCAACGAGTCATGAGACGGACCGTGTGGCCGCTGGCGACGCTTGCGTCTGGCCGCTACAGGAATGGGTAAAACAGCCGATGCATTGATATAACCTGAGCAGGTCGGCAGATCTTGCGCAAAATTTGTCGCTGGAACGCCCGTACTAGAGCCTCTACAGTAAAATTTTCAATGGTGTTCAATGGCCATCAACGGCTATGCTAGAGTGGATCCAAACCAATAACAGGTAATACCGGTTTTACGTCTACTCAAAGGGAATGAGGGGCTTCCTGAGATAACCGGACAGGCCACGCTGGGGCTTAAATGCGCTATTTGCTGATGTTGCTGCTTTGCTTGCCCCTCATGGCGAGCGCCGTCGAGTTCGACGAATACACCCAGAGCCTTCCCCTGGGCCGAGTCATGCAAGTGTACGAAGACGCGGGTGGTCAGGCGACCATCGCTGATGTTCGTGCACAGGCCGCGGCCGGAAATTTCAAAACCCACGACAAAGCCACGCTCAACGCCGGGTACTCGCGTTCGGTGTTCTGGCTGAAAATCGATCTGCATTACCGCCCGACCAACCCCGCTGCGCAACGCACCTGGTTGCTCGAACTGGCCTATCCGCCCCTCGATCACCTTGATCTGTACTTGCCCGATGCAACCGGCAGCTTTCAATTGGTGCGGCAGACCGGCGATGCCCTGCCGTTCGCCACTCGCGAGATCCGCCAGAACAACTACCTGTTCGATTTAAGTTTCACCCCTGACCAGGCGCAAACCGTCTACTTGCGCCTGCAAAGTGAAGGCTCGATCCAGGCGCCGGTCACCTTGTGGTCGAGCACCGCGTTTCTTGAAGAACAACCGGTGCGCCTCTACGTCTTGGGGCTGATCTACGGTGTATTGCTGGGGATGCTGGTCTACAACCTGTTCATCTACCTCAGCGTGCGTGACACCAGTTACCTCTATTACATTTTCTACATCGCCTCGTTTGGTCTGTATCAGCTGTCGGTCAACGGCGCGGCTGTGGAGTATTTCTGGCCGAACAACCCCTGGTGGGCCAACGCGGCAACGCCGTTCTTCATCGGCTGCGCAGGGCTGTTCGGCAGCCAGTTCGCTCGCAGCTTCCTGCAGACCGGCTCCTACGGACGCTGGCTCGACCGCTTGTTGCTGGCGTTGATTGCATTCGGCGCGGTGGTGATCGGGCTGTCACTGATGGCCAGTTATGCCCTGGCCTTGCGCCTGGCCACCGCGTTGGCCTTGACCTTCACCGTGGTGATTTTCGCCGCCGGGCTGTGCGCCTGGCTTCGCGGCCTGCGGGTGGCGCGCTACTTCATCATTGCCTGGTCGGCGTTTTTGCTCGGCGGCATCGTCAACACGCTGATGGTGCTGGGTTACCTGCCCAACGTGTTCCTGACCATGTATTCGAGCCAGATCGGCTCGGCGATCGAGGTCGCCCTGCTGTCGCTGGCCCTGGCCGACCGCATCAACGCCATGCGCGAGCAGCAGGCGCAAACGCTGTTTGATGCCGGTCAGAAGCTTGAAGTGCTGAACCAGCAACTGGCCCACAGTAACAAGCTCAAAGACGAATTCCTCGCCACCCTGACCCACGAATTGCGCACCCCCATGAACGGTGTGATCGGTTCTTTGGAGTTGATGCAGACCGTCGAGATGGACCCGGAACTGGAGCAATACCAGCAAACCGCCGCCGGTTCCGCGCGGGACATGATGCGCATGGTCAACGGCATCCTGACCCTGACCGAATTGCAGGCCGGCAAGCTCAAGGCCACCCCGGCAACGTTCAGTTTGCGCGGTGTGGTCGATGCCTTGCGGGCGCAGTTCGAGGGCAATGCCTCGAGCAAGTCGCTGGACTTCAAAGTCGACGTCACTTCGGGGCTGCCGGACCGCCTGCACGGCGACAGCGTCAAACTGGCGCAGTGCCTGGAATGCCTGCTGGACAATGCGATCAAGTTCACCCGGGTCGGCGGACTCGCCCTGCGGGTGACGGGTAAACCGGTGGAGAACGGACGGCTGTCGTTGTCGTTTGCAGTGATCGACACCGGCATCGGCTTCACTGATCTGGGGGAGGCGACGATGTATCAGCGTTTCTTCCAGCTCGACGGTTCGATGACGCGCGAATACGGCGGCTTGGGTGTGGGCCTGGCGATTTGTCGGCAACTGGTCGAATTGCTCGGTGGGCGCCTGACGCACCGTTCGGAGCCGGGCAGTGGCAGCCGTTTCCAGCTGGATGTCGACTTTGAAGTGCCGGTGGTAGAGCGCCCGCCCGTGCCATTGATGAGTGGCGATCCTGCGCGTCTGCGCCTGCCTCAGGATTGCAGCGTGTTGCTGGTCGACGATAACAGCGTCAACCAGTTGGTGATGCGCGGCATGTTGCTCAAGCTCGGGTTTCGAGTGCGGTCCGCGGATAATGGCCCGGCTGCGCTCGATCAGTTGCAGCGTGAAACCTTCGACGCGGTGTTGCTCGACTGCCAACTGCCGCCTCAGGATGGCCACTCTCTGTGCTGCCAGATCCGCGACTTGCCGGGTTGCGCCGAGTTGCCGGTGTTCGTGGTCGCACTCAGCGTCGATCGCGAACGCTGCCCGACCGGCGACATGATCGATTACCTGAACAAACCGGTGAAATTCGAAGACTTGCAGGCTGCCCTGTATCGGCGGGTGTTGTGCCCAAGACAGGGCGAAAGCGCCGACAGTTAGGCGGATATGCCACTTTGTTCAGCCTCGGGGCAGTGCTTAACTGAATCCCTTGGCTGACCCAAAGGAGCCCCGTCATGAACCTGCATCAGTTCGCCGAAACCCACGAAGTCACCAACCAGCCACCGTCGCTGGACGGCACCAACCTCTACCGCATCGACCTGCCGCTGCAGGAATGGTCGCGGCGGTTCGGGGCCGGTTGGGCCGAGTCGCGGATCGACGCCTATGGCGCACTGGCCGGCGGGCCGCTGATGGAGGCCGGGTTCCTGGCCAATCAGAACAAACCGGTGTTCGTCAGTCATGACCGTTATGGTCATCGCATCGATCTGGTGGAATTCCACCCGGCCTATCACCAATTGATGCGCACCGCCGTCGAGCACGGACTGACGTCGTTGCCCTGGGCGCATCCGCAGTCCGGAGCGCATGTGGCCCGCGCGTCCATGAGCTATCTGCACAGCCAGGCCGAGGCCGGCAGCGGTTGCCCGTTGACCATGACCTTCGCCAGCGTCCCGGCGATGCGCCTGCAACCGGATCTGGCCGAGCAGTGGCTGCCGAAAATCCTCTCTACCGAATACGACCCGCGCAATGTCGGCATGGCGCACAAGGCCGGTGTGACCATCGGCATGGCCATGACCGAGAAGCAGGGCGGCACCGATGTGCGCGCCAACACCACCAAGGCGTATCCGGTCGGCGCCAGCGGCCCGGGCCAGGCTTACGAACTGGTGGGGCACAAATGGTTCTGCTCGGCGCCGATGTGCGATGCCTTCCTGACCCTGGCGCAGACCGACAAGGGTTTGACCTGTTTCCTGCTGCCGCGCCATCGGCCTGACGACACGCGTAATCAGTTCTACATCCAGCGCCTGAAAAACAAACTGGGCAATTGCTCGAACGCCTCCAGCGAAGTGGAGTTTCGTGGGGCACTGGCGTGGATGATCGGCGAAGAAGGGCGGGGCGTACCGACGATCATCGAGATGGTCGCCATGACCCGCTTCGATTGCATGGTCGGTTCCAGCGCGCTGATGCGTCAGGCGCTGACCCAGGCCAGCCATCACTGCGCGCACCGCAGCGTCGGTGGCAAGCTGCTCAGCGAACAACCCTTGATGCAAAACGTGCTCGTCGATCTGGCGCTGGAAAGCGAAGCCGCCCTCGCGTTGAGCCTGCGCATGGGCAAGGCGCTGGATCATCTGGACGACAGCCATGAAGCGAAATTCGCCCGGCTGGTGACTGCGGTGGGCAAATACTGGATCTGCAAACGAGCGCCCGCGATGATCAACGAAGCCGCCGAATGCATGGGCGGCGCCGGGTATGTCGAAGAAAGCATCCTGCCGCGCCTGTATCGGGAGGCGCCGGTCAATTCGACGTGGGAAGGTTCCGGCAACGTGCAATGCCTGGATGTGTTGCGCGCGCTGTCCAAGGAGCCTGGCGTGCTGGATGTGTTGTTCAGCGAACTGGGTGATGGTCATGGCGACAAACGCCTGGCTGCGCACATCAGCCAGTTGCAGGCGGCCTTCAAGGACACCAGCGACATTCAGTACCGCGCGCGGCAATTGACGGAAGACATCGCCTTGGGGCTTCAAGCCAAGCTGTTGCTGGAAGCGGGGAATGCGGCGGTCAGCGATGCGTTTATTGCCAGTCGCCTCGGTTCGGCGGGACGGGTCTATGGCGCGTTGCCGCGTGGGCTGGATGTAGAGGCGATTGTCGCCCGGTCGACCCCACTTATGTGAGCGACCCAGACCCCTGTGGGAGCGAGCCTGCTCGCGAAAGCGATTTGACCTTCAGCATTGATGTTGGCTGACAGTCCGCATTCGCGAGCAGGCTCGCTCCCACATTGGATCAGCGCTGGACTTGGCATTTGTATAGCCACCACTGTTCCCGTGAAGCGACGATGCAGGCAAGATGAAGGTCTGCAAGTCAGAACACAGGATGCTGATCGTGACCGAAGCTTTTATTGTCGTTCAAACCGCCGAGCAAGCCGTGGACCGGCTTGCGCTCTTGCACAATCGTGCAACCACCGCGCTGAATCAGGCGCTCAAGCGTTACCTCAAGGACCGTGTCGAGCCGGACGCCGAACAGCGTGCGATGTTTCGTTATCCTGAATTGCGTCTGACCTATCACTGCCAGGGTGAAGTCCCGCAGACCACGCGTGCCTACGCCAAGGTTCAGTTGCCGGGGACCTACAGTGTCACCGTCACCCATCCGGCCGCTTTCCGTAAATACCTGCTGGAACAACTTGTGCCATTGATGCACGACTTCACCGTGACCGTCGAAGTCGGCGTCAGCCAGCAGAACATTCCTTATCCTTACGTGGTCGAGCAGGGCGATGAACTGGCCGGTTCCGGCGTGACCGCTGCCGTGCTGGCGCGAGTGTTCCCGAGTACCGATTTGTCGGCCGCCACCGATGGCATCGCCGATGGCTTGTACGATTGGGAAAACACCGACCCGCTGCCGCTGGCGCTGTTCGATGCCGCCCGGGTGGATTTCTCCCTGCGACGACTGGTGCATTACACCGGCAGTGACTGGCGTCATGTGCAGCCGTGGATCCTGTTGACCAACTACCACCGTTACGTTGACCAGTTCATCGTCCATGGCCTGGAGCAATTGCGCAGCGACCCGCGTTTTGTGCGCATGGTCTTGCCGGGCAACGTGATCATCGAAAAAAGCATGGACCACGGCGAAGCCTCGGCCATTGCCGCGGGCGTGGTCTGGCACCGTTACCAGATGCCGGCCTATCACCTGATCGCCAGCGATGGCCACGGCGTGACGCTGGTGAACATCGGCGTCGGCCCGTCCAACGCCAAAAACATCACCGATCACCTGGCGGTGTTGCGTCCGCATTGCTGGCTGATGATCGGCCACTGCGGCGGCCTGCGTCAGTCGCAGACCATTGGCGACTACGTGCTGGCGCACGCTTACATGCGCCGCGACGGGATTCTCGACCGGGTCGTGCCGCCGAACATTCCGATTCCGGCCCTGGCTGAAGTGCAGATGGCGTTGCAGCAAGCAGCGGCCAATATCACCGGCGAAAAAGGTGACGAGCTGAAGAAACGCCTGCGCACCGGCACGGTTCTGACGTATGACGACCGTAACTGGGAACTGCGCTGGGCGCAGGAGCGTCCGTTGATCAACCTGTCCCGCGCTGTGGCGGTGGACATGGAAAGCGGCACCATTGCCGCCCAGGGCTATCGTTTGCGGGTGCCTTACGGCACGTTACTGTGTGTTTCGGACAAACCGTTGCACAGCGAAATCAAGCTGCCGGGCTCGGCCAACGCCTTCTATGAACGCGCGGTCAGCCAGCACTTGAAGATCGGCATTGAAGCGGTGGATCTGTTGCGCACCGAACTCAACTCGTTGCACTCGCGCAAACTGCGCAGCTTCGACGAGCCTCCGTTCCGCTGATAAATAGTTGTCATGGTCATTTAGCGGTCAGGGCACTAGCATTAGCAGCCCTGACCGTTAGATGTTCCTTTCCTCATGCCTCGTCCACCACGTCCCGCACCTCGCCGTCCTGGCGCGAATACTCCGACCTCAGCCCCGCGCCGTGTCGCCAAGGCGCCGCCGGCCGAGCCGAAGTTGATCCTGTTCAACAAACCGTTCGACGTGCTGACCCAATTCAGCGACGGCGAAGGGCGGGCGACGCTCAAGGATTACATCGAGATTCCCGGAATCTATCCGGCAGGACGGCTGGACCGCGACAGTGAAGGTTTGCTGCTGTTGACCAACGATGGCCAACTTCAGGCGCGAATTGCCGACCCGAAGCACAAACTGGCCAAGACCTATTGGGTGCAGGTGGAAGGTGAGCCGAGTGCCGAGCAATTGGAGCGCTTGCGTGATGGCGTTGAACTGAACGACGGCATGACGCTGCCGGCCGAGGCGCGACAGCTTGAAGAACCGCAGCTGTGGCCACGCAATCCGCCGGTACGCTTTCGCAAAAGCGTACCCACGAGTTGGCTGGAGTTGGTGATTCGCGAGGGGCGAAACCGTCAGGTACGGCGCATGACGGCAGCGGTCGGCTTGCCGACATTGCGGCTGGTGCGGGTCAGAATCGGCGACTGGACGATCGAAGGGCTCGATCAGGGCCAGTGGAAAGAAGTGCCGGCGCGTTTATAACGTGCCGGATTCGATCAGGCCGATCACCACGCTTTTGATCACGAACGCGGCCACGCCCAGACCCAGCACAAAGAACAGAATCATCGAGCCAAAGCGCCCGGCCTTGGACTTCTTCGCCAGATCCCAGACGATGAAACCCATGAAAATGATCAGGATGCTGACAAGGCCAGTCATCATCCACTCTTCAAATACTGCAGGATCCATCGAACATCTCCAGCGCAGGCACGGCTAAAAGGGCGCGGCGAGTATACGCCACGGGGGATTGGCGAAGTATTGACCTGCGTCGGTGTGTCGCAGTCATTCGTCGCCTGTGCCGGCCTCTTCGCGAGCAGGCTCGCTCCCACAAGGGATCTTCAGCGCATGTGAGATCCCTGTGGGAGCGAGCCTGCTCGCGAAGGCGTCCTCAGCTGCGCAGATGAGTCAGCGGTAACTCAGTGCTATTGAGCACCTGATTCAACACAAAACTCGACCGCACACTCGTCACCCCTTCAATCCGGGTCAGATGCCCCAGCAGCAGTTTCTGATAGTGGTCCATATCGGGCACCACCACCTTCAACTGATAATCCGCATCCATTCCCGTCACCAGGCTGCATTCCAGCACCTGCGGCAAGGTACGGATCGCCGCTTCGAAGTTCTCGAACCGCTCGGGGGTGTGTCGGTCCATGCCGATCAGCACATAGGCCGTCAGGCTCAAACCGAGCATTTTGCGGTCGAGCAGGGCGACCTGACGGGTGATGTAGCCGTCGTCTTCCAGTTGCTTGACCCGGCGCGAGCATGGCGAAGGCGACAGGCCAATGCGTTCGGCCAGTTCCTGGTTGGAGATGCGCGCGTCACGCTGCAATTCCGCCAAAATGCTCAAGTCGTATCGGTCGAGTTTGCTCATCAATCAGGCCTTTGTCGTAACTATTGCGGAAGATTATCTATCCAGGGTTAAAAATTGCGCAAGTGATGTTTATTTGAGCAATCTTCGCAATCCTCTGCCAGCGCCCCAGGCCTATTCTTATCACCAGAATCACTGCTCGGACAAACAGTCCACAGCGGCTCGCCCAATCAGGCCAGTCGCGGCCGCCACCCCCACCGGGGATGTGCCGGCCCCCGAGCTACACACTGTCCAGAAGACGGCGTGAGGTGAGCCGGCGTCATAAGCGTCGAGCACGGACGAAGTTCTCAAAGGGAGGCCGACGGGTCTCCCTTTTCTTTTGCCCGCGATTTCCCTTCTGCCCTCAATAAATAAGTTTCGCGACTGATAACCTGTTGCAGAACCGGCTTGTGCTTTTCCAGTCTTACGTACAGGCCCTAACCCGCAGTGAGGAAAAGCATGAAGTCGCGCATCTGGCGTTTGGCCGGTGTTGGTTTGCTGTGTGTCGGTGTCGCTGCGCAATCGCTGGCCGATGATCAGCAAAACCGTGGAAACGATGGCGGGCAGCATGGGCCGGATGGCCACCAGGGCAACGGTCAGGGGCATGGCAACAATCAGCAACGCCCGCAGAACGATCAGCAGAATAATCAGCCGCGTCCGCAGAACAACGAGATCATTCGTGGCGAAAACAGCCGCCAGTTCGAACAAAACGGCCAAAACCAAAACAACGGTCAATGGCAGAACCAGAACCAGAACCAGCCACGACCGCAGCACGACTACAACAACCCGGTTCGCTCGCCGCCACCGCCACCACAATTACCCGCCAATGACCTGCCGATCCAGGGCCGGCCCGATACCGTGCGCCAGACCCAGCAGCCGCAGCGTGGCTACTATCAGGACAATCCGCGCAACAACGGATACAACCAGCAGTGGCAAACCGGCGGTATGGGCGCACGGCCCAATGATCATTACTGGGCAGGTCGCCCGAATGGGCACGGCAACGGTTGGGGCCCAGGTCCGCAGTATCGGCCCGGTCAGGTGATCGATCGCTTCCCGGATCGCGATTACCGTGTGCCTTACGGCGGTCGGGATTATTTCTATTCCGGCGGCTACTGGTATCGCCCGCAAGGCCCGCGTTACGTGGTGGTGCAGCCGCCACGCGGGATCCGTGTCAGTTACTTGCCCGATTACGCCCGTGAAGTGTGGATTGGCGGGTCATTGCTGTTCCTGGCCGCCGGTTCGTATTACGCCTATCAAGAGAACACTCAGGATTACGTCGTGGTCGAACCGCCAGGACAACCGCTGCCGCAATCGTCCAGCAATGGCTATGACGTCGAGGCGTACCCGGCCAACGGGCAGTCGCCGGAACAGGTCAGTCAGGACGGTTACGAGTGCTACCAATACGCGGTGCAGCAGAGCGGTTTTGATCCACGCGCCGACACTTACCAACCAGACCCTTCGGTGGTGCAAGCCTACCGACAAGCCCAAGGCAATTGCCTGGGCAGTCGCGGTTATCAGGTCAAGTTCTGAGTCCGGGCAGCCAACACCACTTCTTGCGGGTCGGCGTGCACCAGCACTTCGGCTCGCGGGTAGGCGGCGTGGATGGCATCGGCGGCTTGATCGCTGATGCCGTGGGCGACTGACAGCGTCAAATCCCCCGGCAATTCCAGGTGCAGTTGCACGAACCACTGGTTGCCGGAAATCCGCGTGCGCAAATCATGCGCCCCCAGAACACCCGGCACGCTGCAGGCCAGTTCAAGCATGTGCTGACTGACATCCGGTGGCAGTTCTTCATCCATCAACACCGTGAAGCTTTCCCGGGCGATCTGAATCGCGCTCCAGAGAATGTACGCGGCAATCCCCAGACCGAACCACGGGTCGACCTGATGCCAGCCAAACCCGGCCAGCACCAGCGCCACCAGAATGCTGCCGTTGAGCAGCAGGTCCGAGCGGTAATGCAGCGAGTCCGCACGCACCGCGTTGGAGCCTGTGGCCCTGACCACGCGATGCTGCAACATCAGCAACGCCACTGTCAGCACCAAGGAAAACACGATCACCCCGATGCTGATCCACGGAGCGCCGACCGGCTCCGGGTGTTGCAGCCGGTCTATCGCCTGCATGGCAATCAACACCGCACTGCCACCAATGAACAACGCCTGCGCCATGCCCGCCAGCGACTCAGCCTTGCCATGCCCGTAACGATGGTCGTCATCGGCCGGGCGCAGGGCGTAATGCACCGCCAGCAGATTGAGCAACGACGTGACGCCGTCGAGCGCCGAGTCGGTCAACCCGGCGAGCATGCTCACCGAGCCGCTCAACCACCAGGCGATGGCCTTGGCGACGATCAGCGTACACGCCACCGCCACCGAGGCACGGGTCGCCAGCCGCAGCAGGCGGGCGTGTTCGGAGCTGGAAATCATAGGGGCGGCTTTTCCTTCTGGTGCACCGGTTACGCGGCAGGTTGCAGGCCGAGCAGGGCCAGTTGCTGGGTGCTGCCTTTATGTTGGATCAGGCGCGGGTCGTCCAGCGGGAAGCTGCGGCCCAGTTCAGTTTCGAGAATAGTCTGCAACTTGTGGTTATCGACCTTGCCGTCGACACCGATCGCTTCCTTGAGTTTTTCCGGGTCGACCTGAGCAGTCTTGCCGGGTTCGAAGTAAATCGCGCCGGTGGCGAAGTCGACCGCAAACGCGATCAGGCCGGGGATGATGTAGAACAACAGGCCCACGGCATCCAGCGCGGCGATGGCCGGGTCGATCTTGCCGTCGATTTGCCCACGGCGGTCGGGGTAGAAAATCGATCCGCAAGCGGTCACTTGGGTCAGCAGGGTTGCAACCAACACACCGCCAATCAGGCGAAAGGGAACACGCATATGAAATCTCCTGAGTCATCTGGAAAACGAAGCGTCGTCGTTATGAATTAGGACCGTGATAAACGCCGAGCAGTTCGCCGTTATACTCGCGCCTCTGTTTGGGAGCCAGCATGATTTCTTTGCCGATTGATGAAGTTTTACCCGCGCTGCGTGAAGCCTTGGCGACACGCCACGAAGCCGTGCTCGAAGCACCGCCCGGCGCCGGTAAGACCACCCGTGTGCCATTGGCCCTGCTCAACGAGACCTGGCTGGCCGGGCAAACCATTCTGATGCTTGAACCGCGCCGGTTGGCAGCACGGGCGGCGGCGGAGCGGCTGGCCAGTGAATTGGGGGAGAAGGTTGGCGAAACGGTCGGCTATCGCATTCGTCTCGACAGCAAAGTCGGACCCCAGACCCGTATTGAAGTGGTTACCGAAGGCATCCTGACCCGTCGTTTGCAGGACGATCCGGCGCTGGAAGGCGTTGGCCTGCTGATCTTCGATGAATTCCACGATTTGCTGATTGCACGGAAATCATCATTATCTTGTCAAAAACTATTAAGCAACGGCATCCCCGTCTGAGTGGTTGATCTCCTCTCTTAATCCCCCGTCGTATACTGCCCCCTTGATTTGGGAGCTTCGATGATTTCTCTACCTATTGACGCCGTATTGCCAGCCTTGCAAGCCGCTTTGGCTGACCGTAACGAAGTGATCCTTGAAGCTCCTCCTGGTGCGGGTAAAACCACCAGGGTGCCCCTAGCGCTGTTGAACGAAGCGTGGTTGGGAGACCAGAAGATCCTGATGCTTGAGCCTCGTCGACTGGCTGCTCGGGCGGCGGCAGAGCGTTTGGCGAGTGAGCTCGGTGAGAAAGTTGGAGAGACCGTCGGCTACCGAATCCGCCTTGAAAGCAAGGTCGGCCCACGCACCCAGATCGAAGTAGTCACTGAGGGTATCCTGGCTCGTCGGCTCCAAGACGACCCTGCACTGGACGGTGTGGGCGTGGTCATCTTTGACGAGTACCATCTTAGGAGTCTGGACTCTGACCTTGCACTAGCCCTCTGCTTGAGCGCGCGTGAGCTTCTGCGAGATGAACCTCCACTGAAGTTGCTGCTCATGTCCGCAACGCTCGAAGGGGCGCGGCTTTCGAAAGTTCTCGACGACGCCCCAGTGATCACCAGCGAAGGACGGATGCATCCCGTCTCCTCTATTTGGGGAAGCCCATACCAACCCGGCCAGCCAGTCGATACGCGGATCACAGACACCTGCTTGACCGCCCTCAATGAGCAATCGGGAAGCATCCTGGTTTTCCTTCCTGGACAGGCAGAGATTCGCCGGGTGGCCGAGTCCCTCAAAGAGCAACTAAGCAGCCGCCCAGACGTAGTAGTGTGCCCTTTGTATGGCGATCTTGATCTCAATGCACAGCGCTCAGCGATAGAACCTGCGGCCCCTCGAACGCGAAAAATCGTACTGGCGACGAACATCGCAGAGACTAGCTTAACCATCGAGGGTGTCAGAGTGGTGGTGGACGGCGGCCTTGAACGAGTGCCGAAGTTCGATCTTCGCAGTGGCATGACCAGACTCGACACCCAGCGCATCTCGAAAGCCAGCGCTACTCAGCGAATGGGGCGTGCGGGCCGACTCGAGCCGGGTATCTGCTATCGCCTGTGGTCGGAGTCGCAACACGAACAACTGGCTAGTCACAGCACTCCTGAAATCTTGCAGGCGGACTTGGCAGCTCTCGCGCTGCAGCTGGCACGCTGGGGGATGAAGCCAGATGAAATGACGTGGCTTGATCAACCTCCCTCGGCACCTTTCGCTCAAGCCAGAGATCTGCTGAAACGCTTAGGCGCGCTGGATGATGCCGGACAACTTACACCGCATGGTGCGGCCATGAGCGAGCTGCCGGCCCACCCGCGTATTGCTCACTTGCTGATTAAAGGCAGCTCGCTGGGCCTGGATGACCTGGCCTGCAATATCGCAGCACTACTGGGTGAAAAGGACATTTTGCGCGGGGTCGGTGCAGACCTCCATACGAGGCTCAGCGCCTTGGCGGGTGAGCAGCATTCACGTCGTAACGGGGGCTCCCTGCAGAGGGTGAAGCAATCCGCTCGACAGTATCGATCCCTTCTGCGAGGTAAGGTCTCTAAGCCTGTGATCGAGCCCGAGCATTCGCGCTGGGTTGGGTGTCTCCTGGCCTTCGCATATCCTGATCGCATTGGTCTGCAGAGGCGTTCAAGCGCGTCTGAATATCGTCTTGCAAATGGGCGCGCAGCGGTATTCTCTGAGCCTGACAACCTCGCCAAGAATGAGTGGCTGGTGGTGGCAGATTTAGGTAGTCGGCTGGGGCAGCGAGAAGAGCGCATCTACTTGGCGAGCGACCTCGATCCGGCGCTGTTTGATGATGTGTTAGCCGACCTTGTGAGGTCAGTCGATGAGGTTGACTGGGACGACAAGGAAGGAGTGTTACGTGCGGAACGGCAACTGAAGGTTGGCGAGCTGGTTGTCTCCACAGCCCCACTACCTAATCTGGATGAGCGAGCCCGCTCGCTCGCATTGGTCAACCTTGTAAGGCGCAAGGGCATCGAGCTTTTGCCGTGGACACCCGAGTTGCGACAGTGGCAAGCGCGGGTGGAGCTGCTCCGTCAGCAGGAGATCCAGGATAGCCAGGCAGGTAGTAAATGGCCTGATCTAGGCGACGCAAACCTGCTGGCAACCCTTGAGGAATGGCTCACGCCGTACTTGGGGAAAGTCACCAGGCTCAGTCACTTCAGCCAGTTGGATCTGTCTTCGATAGTCAGGAATCTGCTCCCTTGGCCGCTTCCGCAGGAGTTGGAAGCCCAGGCACCTCAGGCGATCCAGGTGCCGTCTGGCTCGAATATCCGCATCGACTATTCGCAGCATCCTCCAATTCTGGCGGTGAGGCTGCAGGAGCTTTTTGGCCTGTCAGAAACACCTCGGATTGCCCAAGGCAAACAGCCCCTGACGCTGCATCTTTTGTCACCGGCCCGGAGGCCTGTACAGGTCACCCAGGATCTCGCCAATTTCTGGCGCAGTACCTACGCGGAAGTGAAGAAAGATCTTAAAGGCAGATACCCAAAACACTATTGGCCCGAAGATCCATTAGTGGCCGAGGCGACGGCCAGAGCAAAGCCTAGGAAGCCATGAGGAGCGAACAGGCTTTTGGGCGCGCCCTGCGTGCGGTTCGGCTGTCGTAAACCTACGGGCTATCATCCGCGACCCCGTGTCTGCACGAACATGTAAATTCGTGTATGGAAAATTAAGACTCCACAGAGCGTTCGGTCTATTATTGATGGTGTGTCACCATTCTTCATCAATGAACTTTTGAATCTCACCATTTCCATTGCGAGGGTCATCCCAGCTGCTATGCATGTTCCACTCACGCATGAAAGCTCTGAGTTCACTTAGCGCTTCATCAAGTGCAGATTCCGTTTCTTCATATTCTTGTATCCCCACTCTGTAGTTCAAAACTAGGGTATTGGCCCGTAGTAGCTCATCGTAGGCGGTGCTCCTTCGGCACATCACATCGATAAGGAGAGGTGGATCTGAGTAATCTTCCATCCCTTCGATTGCGTCTTTTATTTCTTTAATCTTCATCCAGACTTCGGAGAGATAGGTTTGAATCGTGCCTAAGATACTTTCCTCGGCTGCTGCTTTGATCACGTTGCCGCTTATTTTACTGAATAGTTCTTGAGCTAGGTCGAATTCAATGCGAACACCATTTTTTTCAGTTACATGGTAGGCAAATTCTTTCCTTATGCGATGGAGGTACATGGTCTGCTCTTTGAGAGAGATCAATACCACAAATACTGGGGTGTCCATCTCGCGCCAATAGTTGAGCTGATTTTTTGAAACGTACCAGTAAGGCTTAAGTTCTTCGTTGGCTGAAGTTTTTATCTGGAAGGCGACAAATCTACCGGTACTGTTACGATCCTCGTCCAGGATCTCCACTTGTGCGTCAATACCAATGTCGATATCGAATAATCGACAGGGCCAGCCGAGGATGTAGGAAATTTGGTAGGCAAAAAAATATTCTCCAGCATCACCTGTGGCAGTGTTTGAAGGGTATTTCATATTCTTCTCAATTAGCTGTTTATCCAATTCAACGTCATGGGGCTGGGTTTTAATTGTCGAGATTGGGTTTTGGCGCGTCCTTCCGGTTAGGCTGTCGTAAATCAAGCAGCTGCGTGTCTCTACCCTTAACGGGCTTCCATCCTCGCGCCTTTGGCCTTATCGGCCTGCGCGCTCCGCTTGCTCGTCAGCCCGGATCAATTCCTTTTTCTGAGAGCATGTCATTTCCTCTAGATATCACCTCCATGGAGTGGGTTGTCTAGCGGTTTAGCAGCTGTCGTAGTTTCATGACTGGCATTGGAGGGTCAGTGCGATGCACCATTGAGTGACAGTTTGGACAGAGCGGCTTCATGTCCTTGATGGGATCGACGCTCTGTGCGCCGCCCATGGCATGCAGTGGGATTTCATGATGCACATGGATGAAGTCTGTACCAAGCTCCCCGTACACATCCCCAAAACTTATTCCGCAAGCTTGGCACGAAGGGCCGTAGTGCTCGAGGCAAGCCTTTCGGTTTGCTCGATTTCGTTCATACAGGGTGATAGTTACCTGTTGCCATTCCCCTTCTACATTTTCGTTTGATGTAGGCGATGTTTCCTTGACTGATTCTGGTGTGTCATTCGACCCTGGGAGGTAGGCATCATTGAGAATTTGCCCTTGATAAACGGCGTTTACCCACTCCAGAAATTGCTCAGCAAGTGATCCCAGTGTCTCTTCGAGCTGAGCTTCGACCGCAAGCGCAGAGCCATTTTCTGGAATCGTTGAGAGGATCGGATGCTTGGCGTCGTACTGGATGCCTTTGACGGCAGTGTTTATTTCCTTGAGTTGTCCTTTCCAACTGTCAGCCGAGCAAGCCTGTGGGCAGAAGCCTGAGAAGTCTCAGAGTCACCGCAGATTTAACTTCCTGGGTAGAGCCATTTCTTCAGGTGCTTCGCCTTCTTTGAAGCCAACCAGATAAAGCACCCGCCCTGCGGGGAGGGGCTCGGACTTTGGTTCTGTTGAGGCCTTCTGAAATAGCTCCCTGGTTGCATAGCGCAGGGTGACACCTTGTTCGTCGAGGCGGTCAAGCAGAGCCTGCAATTCGTCAAACACCTCTAGACGGGATGTGCTCGAGTGCTCCTCGGCGCAGTCGCGGTAGTCCCGTAGATAGTCAGTCAGCTCAGCAAACGTTGTGGCTTGCTCTCGGGTACGCTAGGCAGGAGACTAAGCGATTTAAGACTTGTTCCTCCGGCTTGGCTGAGCTCCACTGCATGGTTTAAGCAAGTGAATCGGGGGCAAGAAGACGCCCATCGAGCGGCGGATGCGTAATCGCCAGGGGCTGGACAGGTGTCTGTGACGGAAAACGAGAACCGCGATGAAAGGTAAACGCAAAATCCCGACGACGAAGTGGCAGATGGCCGAGCAGTTCAGGGCTGAGGCTCGGGGCGTTTTAAAGGCGCGCTCTGCCCGAGCCAGTCGATTCTTGGACGCCTCTCTTTCCGCCGAGGGCGTTCTTGAGCCCATTGGCGCACTGGCGGGTAGGCGGTCTGTCATTTTGGCGGAGCACGACTGATGCGACCTGTCGGCCAATCTACCTTCACCGCCTCGGTGAAATGCGGATGCTGCACGGCAGGCCGAAATGTGGAGGCGACTCATGTTGGCGGAAGTGATGCGCGAGAGTGCTTACCGTGCCTGTCGAGCCCGGTTGAGCATGTTTCTTCCCATTCCCATCGACGCTGTGAGATCAGGCCTGTTGCCGCTGACCGAAAACTGACCCAGTAAAGGCTGGGTCAGTTTTCAATCAGCGCCAACAGTCCAGCTGATCCGGCAGAGTACGACAGCCCACCTATTGCACTCGCTGGAAAGGGGCGACTCGATTCGCCAGGCTTTCCTATCATGTACGGACCGCAGGACATCGACGTTTGCATCCATGAATGTCGAGCATCGACAGATGACGACATCTACGTTGCTACCCTGGAGCCCAAGCGAAACTTACGGCTTTTGGATCTTACTCATTCACTCGAAGAGGATGTGACGGAGTTCGAAAGCTTGGATATGGCTATCCATATGCTCTTCCTGGCACGTTCCCACTCCTATGAGATTTCCCGAGCAATCGCATTAGCAGCCAAAGAAACGGGCTTCGACGGCATAGTTTACCCGTCGTTCTTTAGTTTGATTCGCACTGGTGGCCATCCTTTGAAACCACCTATGGTATGTCACTGCGGCGCTGTCATCCTTATCGGGGAAAATACGCAGAGGCATACACAATCCAAAATTTTGCCCTGTTTGGACGTCCGCTGGAGAACGACCTGGTAAGCATCCAATGCATTAATCGTTTGGTACTCACTCAGGTCGGATATAGAGGACACTTCGGCCCCGTGCAGTATTGACCGAAATGTAAGAGGTGCTCAGATCCACGGTGGCTACTGCCCTTCCTGAAAGGGCAGCTTCGGGTCGACTCCGGCCCTCCGCGACAGGCAGTCATCGGCCAACAGCTGACTGTCGATTTCCTCTGAGGCACATGCATGTGCATGGCATTTGACCAACTGCTTATTAGGATTAAAGTCTAAGGGAAAGATCGACCCCGTCAGTCTTTGATCCGCAACGGCTATCGCCACGCAGGTTCCTCAATGGCAGGTTCAGAAACGGAGTATTGCTCATGATCAAATATCTTCGAATGATGGCAATGATTTCAATACTCGCGATCACGGCGGGCTGCCAAACGAATCAATCTACTTCCGCCTCAGATGTGAAGGCTGCTAACGCAGAAATGAACCGGGACGCGAACGCGGCGTTACAGAGTTTGTATACCAAAACGCCGCAAGCGCGCGCCCTGGCGCAGCGAGCCAAGGGTATCCTCGTTTTCCCTGATGTGCTGAAAGCGGGCCTCATCGCCGGCGCACAGCATGGCGAAGGCGAACTCATTGAGAACGGAAAAGTCACGGGATACTTCGCGACCACAGCGGCCTCATACGGCCTTCAGGCGGGCGTGCAGCGGTTTGGATACGTGATGTTCTTCATGACCTATTCAGCGATGAACGACCTGAAAAATGTTAATGGGTTTGAGGTCGGCGTGGGCCCAAGCATCGTGGTCGTAGATTCGGGCATGGCCAAATCGTTGACTACCTCGACGGCTCAGTCCGATGTCTATGCGTTCATCTTTGATCAAAAGGGCTTAATGGCCGGGCTGGGATTGCAGGGTTCAAAAATTACCAGGCTCAATCGCTGAGGCCGTCTGCATATCGCTAACACTGAGTTGGGTTGTGTTGCATCGACCTGCTGAATTCACAATCCCTGGCTGCCCTTAGCGGAGGGCAGCAATGAGTCGCTTTCTGCAGGTCATGCCCTCTGCGAAGGTTTGGTCGAAGCAAGGCCTTTGAGTTCACTAACCCATCGACCACCATCAAGTCACTTTTCCCAACTCCGTGCGAAGCATGGAAAACATCGATTTTGCGCGATGCTATGCAAAATTTGATCGTGTAATTCAAATTGTTGACGCCAATATTTTCTGACCGACTAATCTAAGTATTGAACTGCAAGCCCCCAATTGGATTTGTCGAGGCTTTCTCATGCAGCGGCGTTCACATTCCTTAGCGATCCGTCTTACGGCAGGTATTGTTTCCATCATTTTGTGTGTCTACGCGCTGGCGGGCCTGGCGCTCTACCAGAGCAAGCAACAGCATGAACTTCAAGCGATCATCACAACGGAGAACCTGGCGCGATCCTTGGCAATAAACGTCTCTGGCATCCTTGATAAAGTTGATGTCGCCCTGTTTGCTGTCACCAGCGAAATCGAGCGGCAAATGGCTGCCGGAGGCATTGATGGGGCGTTGCTCAACGAGTATCTGACACAGCAGCAGGCACATATTCGCGATTGCGAAGGGCTGTGGGTGGCGGATGAGAAAGGTGATGTCCCTTGGGGGACAATAATGACCGCCGGCAAGGTAACGAATATAACCGACCGAGAGTATTTCCAACGCCTGCGTGAGAATTCGCATCTCGGAATGGTCGTATCCAAGCCCGTGATAGGACGCAGCACAAAAGCCTGGTCGGTTCTCCTGTCCAGACGCATAAACCACACTGATGGCTCCTTTGCAGGTGTGGCGCTGGGCTCGTTGCGGATGATGGAGTATTTCACCGACATGTTTTCCACTATTGATGTTGGCAAACAAGGCGTCATCTCTATTCGTGATGAAGAGATGGCGCTCATCGTCCGGTATCCGAAAGTCGCGAATGAAAGCGGGCAAGTAGGCGCCAAGCTTGTTTCAGCCGAGGCTGCAGCAGCGATTCGATCGTCCCCGGAGGCCGGAAGCTACACCGCAGTTGCTCCAGTAGACGGCATCGAGCGACTCTACAGCTATCGAAAAATTGCGAATTACCCTCTCTATATTTTCGTCGCGCAGAGCACCGACGACTTTCTTGTTTCCTGGCGAAAGGAAGTGGTCATCACGCTGTTACTGGCGACAGTTTTCACGTTGGCAATTCTTGTTTTCACACGTACCAGCTATAGGCGTGAAACTGAATCGCGCAAGGCGAAAAAAATGGAGGTCTTTCGGACCGTGTTCCGCACCAGCCCGGACAGTCAAGTCATCACCCGCCTTGAGGATGGGCGACTGATTGAGGTCAATGACGGATTTACGCCTGTATTTGGCTGGACACGGGAAGACACTGTTGGCAAAACGGTTTTTGATATCGATATCTGGCGCTATCCGGAAGATCGTCATGCCGCAGTTCGTCTCTTGCAGCAAAACGGATATTTCATTGATCGTGAGGCTGAATTTGTCAGCAAGGATGGCCGGAAGTGGCCCGGTCTGATTTCGGCGCACGTGATGACCCTGAATGACACCCTGTGCATTCAGGCGACTATCCGCGACATCAGCGACCGAAAGGCTGCCGAGCAGCAAATCCAGCGACTGTCGTTCTCTGACCAGCTCACGGGGTTGCCAAATCGGCGCCTCTTTATGGATCGGCTGGAACAGGCTTTGATTTCCAGTGCTCGCCATCAATGGATGGGGGCATTGATGTTTGTCGATCTTGATGACTTCAAGTCCATCAACGAAACCCTGGGCCATGGCCAGGGAGACTTTTTTCTAAATGAAATCGCCCAACGACTGAGGCGTTGTGTGCGCGAGGGTGACACCGTCGCCCGCCTTGGTGGCGACAAGTTCGCGATAATTCTGGAGAGCCAGAGCACTTATCCGCAGGAAGCGGCGAGCCATGCTGAAAACATGGGCGAAAAAACGCTGCGGGAGATCGGACAGCCTTTTGAACTGCTTGCATCCACACTGCATCGAACCTGCAGTATCGGCATTACTCTGTTCGGCGAGCAGCATGAAGATGCCAGCGAGCCGTTGAAACGCGCCGAGTTGGCCATGTACCAGGCCAAAGCCTGCGGGCGCAACGTCTTGCGCTTTTTCGACCCCCAAATGCAGGCGGCCGTCAGCGCTCGAATCACCCTTGAAGATGGCCTGCGCGAGGCTATCAAGCAACACCAGATCCTGCTGCACTATCAGCCGCAGGTCACGGACGAAGGTCGCATTACAGGGGTGGAAGCGTTAGTGCGCTGGGAAGACCCGCTCGGCGGTATGATTTTTCCGGCAGATTTCATTCCACTGGCAGAGGCGAGCGGCTTGATCATTGCGCTAGGCCGGCAGGTGTTGGAAATGGCCTGTCAGCAGTTGGCGGTATGGGCAGGCAGACCCGGGTTCTCGCACCTGATCATCGCCGTCAATGTCAGTACTCGTCAGTTTAATCAGGACGACTTTGTCGAACAGATCCGGTCTGTGCTCAAGCGCTGCGTTGCCAATCCTCATCGTCTTAAGCTGGAAATTACTGAAAGCATGCTGGTCTCCAACGTCGAGGATGTGATTGCCAAGATGATTGCGTTGAAGTCCATCGGCGTTGGCTTTTCGCTGGACGACTTTGGCACCGGTTATTCCTCCCTGTCGTACCTCAAGCGCCTGCCGCTGGACCAGCTCAAGATCGATCAGGGATTTGTACGCGATATCCTGGTGGACCCAAACGATGCTGCAATCGCCAAGACGGTGGTCGCGCTGGCCAGCAGTATGAGTTTGTCGGTTATTGCCGAGGGTGTTGAAACGCAAGCGCAGCGTGACATGTTGGCGGCTTTGGGTTGCCGTAACTATCAGGGATATCTATTTGGCCGCCCCATGGCAATCGACGTATTGGAGCAGTACATCGAAGGCGCAATGGGCCTCGTCCTTACAGATCGCTCGGGGTATCGGCGTCAGTGAGGCCCCCATAGTTTGTAGCGGCTTTTGACCGGGCAAAGCGCTGGCCGACTTTGCCGGGCATCACCGAACCGAGGTAATCGTGATGGGAATTGCGCATTGCAAGGGCTGGGAAAATGGGTGGGCGACACGGGCTATTCGCACATTTGCAGAATTTTCTTAGTGATATATCTGCCTGGATTTGACGTATCGGCGTGCACTGGGTGCGTGTGGTTGTCAGCACGTACGTGTTGAGCGGGCAACTCGACAGGGCACAACCCAATAAGAAAAAAAGGGAAAGACCGTGAATCATGTATTTCGCCTTGTCTGGAGTGCACGTGCAGGTACTTTCG
This sequence comes from Pseudomonas sp. GW821-FHT10C09, assembly GCF_059415465.1. Classification (NCBI taxonomy): domain Bacteria; kingdom Pseudomonadati; phylum Pseudomonadota; class Gammaproteobacteria; order Pseudomonadales; family Pseudomonadaceae; genus Pseudomonas; species Pseudomonas sp. GW821-FHT10C09. The sequence continues at coordinate 116,266 of NZ_JBWKNG010000006.1, read as the reverse complement.
TAGCCGTCAGCGAGTATGCGAAATCCCATGGAAAAGGTCGCAGCGGTGGGCGGCGGGGTCGCAGGCTCCGGACGCTGACCTTGTTGCTGTCGGCGGGCATGGCGTTCAGTCCGATACTGCAGGCAGCCGATCGGTATTGGGATACCAACGGCACGGCACTGGGCTCGGGGGGGGCCGGCACCTGGAATCTCTCCGCGGCTTTCTGGAGCCCCAACAGCGACGGCGTCAGTGGCCCCTACAGCGCCTGGAACAACGCCGCGCTGGACGACGCCTTCTTCGGCGGCACCGCCGGCACCGTGACCCTGGGCACGCCGATCACCGCGCACAACCTTACCTTTCAGAGCACCGGTTACACGCTCAGTGGCAGCACCCTGACCCTGGGGGGGATCACGCCCACCATCAACGTTACCGGCGCCGCCACCATCAACTCGATCCTGGCTGGCGGCGCGGGTCTGACCAAGACGGGGGCGGGCACCCTCAGCCTCAACGGCGCCAACACCTTCAGCGGTGGTGTCGTGGTCAATACCGGCGGCCTGAGCCTCAACGGCGATTCCGCGCTGGGTGCGGCGGGCAACGGTGTCACCATGGCCAGTGGGACAAGCTTGAGTAGCACCGGTGCCCTCGCAACGAGCCGGAACATCACCCTCGCCGGTGGCAGCGTCTTGCTGAGCGGCGCCGGGGTGGGCTCGGCCCGCTTCACCGGCGCAGGCGGCCTCAGGCTCAATAGTGGTGTCAGCCTCACCAACGCCGCCAGCACCTATACCGGGGCGACCATTTTCGGTAACGGGGGTGGCGGCAGCTTTTCGTTCAACTCCATCGCCGATTTGGGCGTGGCCAGTTCCCTGGGGGCGCCAACAACGGTGGCCAATGGCACCATCACGCTTGGGTCCGGCGGTGGTGTTGGTGCAACACTGAGCTATTTTGGTGCCGGCAGCAGTTCCAACCGCAACTGGCAGTTAAACGCCGCGGGCACCGTGGCGCCGCTCACCTTCCGCAACATAGGGACGGGCACGTTGACACTGACCGGCAACATGGTCGTGTCCGGTGGCAGCACCTATGGCACCAACTTCTTTGCCAGTTCGGGTGACATGTCATTGCTGGGCATCATTTCAGGCAATGGGTTGGTCTCCTATACCGGTGGCGCCGGAAGAACCATAACGCTTGGCAACGTCAATACGTATACGACCGCCACCGGCATCAACGGCGTAACGGTGCGGGCCGGTTCGCTCAAGGACATCGGCACCGCCAGTTCCTTTGGTGCCGGCGCAGTGGGAAATGGCATCGGCATCACCAACGGCGCCGTCATCTACACCGGCGCTGGCGACAGCAGCAATCGGACATGGGGGCTAAACGGCGGCGCGATCAACAACGACGGCACTGGCGCGCTTGCGCTCAGCGGCACACTGGCACTCACCAACACCGGCACGCTTGGCGGCAGCTACAGTGGTGCCGACAACCTCTTCTCGGGCGTTATTTCAGGTTCGGGTGGCCTGGCCAAGAACGGCGCCTCCACCTGGCTGGTCAGTGGCGCCAATACCTACACCGGTAGCACCACGGTCAATGGCGGCACGCTCCGTGCCGGCAGCACCACAGCTTTTGGAGCAACCAGTGGGGTCGCCGTGAACAGCGGGGGTACGCTGGACCTCAACGATCTGGACATCACGGTGCGCTCGTTGGCCGGTACGGGTGGCACCGTCGACCTGGGATCGGGGACGCTGACCCTGAACGATGCTGCGGGTATCAGTACCGCCTACGCCGGCAACATCACCGGCAGCGGTGGCCTCATCAAAACCGGAGCCAGCACGCAGACCCTCACCGGGACCAACACCTATACAGGTGCGACCACCGTCAACGGTGGCACGCTGCGGTTGGACTACAGTGCAGCCACCGCGCCCACCAGCAACATCATTTCCAGCGCCTCGACCCTGAACATGGGCGGCGGGGTGCTCAATACGATCGGTGCTGCTGGCGAGGCCAACACGCAGACGTTCAACGGTCTCTTGGTCACCGCAGGCAACAACACGATTGGCGCGACATCCGGTACCGGCGGCAGCATGGCGCTCAACCTGGGGGCGATCACCCGCACCAATGGCCTGGTCAATTTCAACTTGCCGGGCAGTGGCAACATCACCACCACGAATACCACCCTGGGCGGTTGGGCTACGGTCAACGGCACCAATTACGCCAAGGTGGTCGGTGGCAACATCCTTGCTTTCACCACGACGGACTATGTCAACAAGGACAATGCTTCTACCTGGCTGAACAACGAGATCCTCAGCGATGCGGGTGGCACTGCGAACTCGCCCTTTTTCGGCACGGTGAGCGGCAGCAAGCAGATTGGCGGCTTGCAGTACACCGCGGCAGCCAACTCCACCGTGACCGTGGGCGCCGGTAATACCCTGGGCGTGGATGGCACCATCATCGTTGCGCCGTCGGTCGGGGCCAACAATCAGACGATCACGGGCGGTTCGCTCACCGGTACCTCCGGCGGTGGTGTGCTGGGCATCCAGCAGAACGGCACCGGCAACTTCACCATAGCGTCCCAGATCGTCAACAACGGTGGCGCAATCGGCTTGACCAAGGCCGGTACCGGGCTGGTCACGCTGACCAACGCCAACAACACCTACACCGGCGCCACCAGCGTGTCGCAGGGGATCCTCTCAGTCGGCAACATTACCAACGGCGGCACGGCGAGCGGCATCGGCGCCTCGTCCGCGGCATCGTCCAACCTGTTGCTGGAAGGCAGCACGCTGCGCTACACCGGTGCCACGACGACCAGCGACCGCGGTTTCACCATTGCCAAATCCGGCTCGATCCTGGGCAGTACCGTCGATGTCACCAGTGCCGCCAGCAACCTGACGTTCAACGGTCCGGTCACCAGCGCCGATGGCGCCACTTTCACCAAGACCGGCGCCGGCACGCTGACGCTGGGCAACGCGGGCAACGACTACACCGGCATCACCACTGTCTCCGGCGGCACGCTGGCGGTCAACACCCTGGCCAATGGCGGCCTGGTCAGCGGCATCGGTGCGTCCGGCAATGCTTCGGGCAATCTCATCCTCAATGGCGGCACGCTCGATTACCTCGGTGGTACGTCCAGCACCGATCGTGGTTTCACCGTCGGCACCCCCGGTGCTGGCGGCAGCGTGGGTGCCATTGGCGTCAGCAACGCGGCCACCACCTTGACCGTCAGTGGTACGGCAGTGGGTGATGATGGTTTTCGCAAGGACGGGGCGGGCACCCTGGTGCTCTCCGGCACCAATACCTACTCGGGCGGTACCACGGTCGCTGCCGGCACGCTGCGCGCTGGGTCCACCCAGGCTTTTGGCACTTCAAACAACGGCCTGAGCGTGGCGAGCGGAGCCACGGCGGATCTCAACGGTTTCAATATCTCGGTCGGGGCGCTACAGGGCCTCGGCAATGTGAACCTGGGCTCCGCCACGCTAACGTCGCTTCTCAGCGGGACCTTCGGCGGGGTCATCAGCGGTAGTGGCGGCTTTACGCAGGGCGGCGGCACCCAGACCATGTCCGGTTGCAACAATACGTACACCGGCGCCACCGCCATGAACAACGGTGGGATTAACGTTGATTGTCTGGCCAATGGCGGGCAGGCAAGCGGTATCGGCGCATCGACCAGCGCTGCTTCCAACGTTCTGTTCAACAACGGTACTCTCAATTACACCGGTGGCAACGTCAGCATCGATCGCGGGCTGACGATGCAGAGCGGGTTTGGCGTGCTTAACGTCACCAATGCGGCGACCACCCTGGGCATCAGCGGAGCGGTGGGCGGCGCTGGCACCCTGTACAAGAGAGGGCCCGGCACGCTGGTACTGTCTGGCAACAATACGTACACCGGCGGCACAGTGGTCGATCAGACCGGCATCCTGCGCGCCGGCTCAGCCACGGCCTTTGGCAATGGCTACCTGAGCATGGGCAACGTGGCCGGCGCCACGCTGGATACCAACGGTTTCAATCCGACGTTCACGTGGTTGCAAGGTGGCGGCACCACGGGCGGCAACATCAACCTGGGCGGGCAGACGCTGACGATCAGCTCCGGCAACAACACGGCTGGCGTTGCTTATGCAGGCAACATCAATGGCACCGGCAACCTGGTCAAGAACGGCGTGCAGGTCCAGCGAATGTCCGGATGCAACAATAGCTACACCGGCACCACCACGATTAACGGCGGCACCCTGGCCGTCGACTGCCTGGCCGACGGCGGCAGCAACAGTGGCACCGGCGCCAGCAGCGCGGCGGCGAGCAACCTGGTCGTCAACGGTGGCGCCACCCTGTCGTACGTCGGCACGGGCCAAAGCAGCGATCGCCTGTTCACGCTCGGCGCGGGCGGTGGCTCGCTGGATTCCTCGGGCACAGGAGCATTGAACCTGACCAACGTCGGCGCCATTGCGTTGACCGGCACCGGCGTCGCGCGCACGTTGACGCTCAACGGCACCAACACCGGCAACAACACGCTGTCGGCGCAGCTCGACAACAACGGTGCGGGCGTCAGCTCGCTGACCAAGACCGGCGCCGGCACCTGGATCCTGACCAACAACACCAGCAACTACACCGGTGTCACCACCATTAACGGCGGCGTGCTCGGGGTCAGCAAACTCAGCAATGGCGGCACGGCCAGCGGCATCGGTGCAGCGTCCAGCGCGGCTTCCAACCTGGTGATTGGCAACGGCTCGACCCTGCGCTACACCGGCGCGGGCGACAGCAGCAACCGACTGTTCACGTTGGCGGGCGGTGTTTCGTTCATCGAATCGTCGGGTACGGGCGCTGTCAACCTCACCAATACCGGCACGATCGGGCTATCGAATCCGAACGTGGCGCGCACCGTCGCCCTGGGCGGCACCAACACGGGCAACAACACCGTGGCCGGCGTGATCGGCAACAGTGGCACTGGTATCACCACGCTGGCCAAAAACGGTAGCGGCACTTGGGTCCTGACCGGCAACAACACGTACACCGGCAACACCGTCATCAACGACGGCAACCTGACAATCGGCGACGGCAACACGTCGGGCAATCTCGGCACCGGAAACGTGATCGTCGATGCGACGACCTCGACATTGTCGATGAACCGCAGTGACACGGTCAGCTTCAATGCCACCATGAGCGGTCCGGGCACGTTTGCTCAAGTAGGCATCGGCACCACCACGCTGACCGCGGACAACAGCATTGGCGCCACCACGGTGAGCGCGGGCACGCTGGACGTGAATGGTGTGCTGAACACTGGCGCCATCGCCATGACTGGCACCTCCACCCTCAACGTGGACGGCACCGTGCAAGCGGCGGGCGCAACGACTGCCGCGATCACCGGCGACGCAGGCGCCAGCACGATCAACGTCAACAGCGGTGCGACCCTGCGCGCCAACGGCGACCTGGGCGATGGCAGCGATGCCCTCAACGTGACCGGTACGCTGGACACGGGTGCCGCGGTGTTGAACCTGGGCGCTGGCAACGACACCCTGACCATCAATGATGGCGTGATCAACGGTGCCGGCGTCGACGCGGGTGCCGGCACCGCCGACAGTCTGGTAATCAACAACGCCCTGGCGAAGACCTTCGGTGGTTTCAGTGGCTTCGAGCAATTGACCAAGCAGAACGCGGGCACGCTGACGCTGACCGGCAACCAGAGTTACAGCGCCGGTACCGCGATCAACGGCGGCACGCTGGATGTGAGCGGCACGCTCGATACCTCGACCGTCTCGATGGCGGACGCCACCACCTTGAACGTGGATGGCACGGTGCAGGGCATGGGCGGGACGCCTACAACCCTCACCGGCAGCGCCGGCGCCAACACCCTCAACATCAACAGCGGCGCGACGCTGCAAGCAAACGGCAGCCTTGGCGATGGCACCGACAACGTGTCCCTCGCAGGTACGCTCAACACGGGCGGCGCCGCCCTCGACCTGGGCGCGGGGGACGAAACCGTGACCCTTCATGACGGCGCCGTGATCAGTGGCGTGGGCATCAACGCCGGAACCGGCAATGACCAGTTGGTGCTCGACAATGCCCTGGCGCTGACCTTCAACGGCGGCGCGACCGCGGGTTTCGAAAGCCTGCTCAAACAAAATAGCGGCGTCGCCACCCTGACCGGCAGTCAGAGCTTCAGTGTCGGCACCACGCTCAACGGCGGCACGCTGGATGTGGCGGGTGCGCTGGAAACGCCATCCGTGAACCTGGCCGACAATGTGACGCTCAATGTCGATGGCTCACTGCAAGGGGCTGGCGGAGCCGCGGCCACGATCACCGGCAGTGCCGGCGCGAATACCTTGACGGTGGGGGCTGGCGGCCACCTGGTCGCCAGTGGCGATCTGGGGGGCGGCGACGATGTCCTGGACGTCGCCGGCACGCTCGACACCGGTGGCGGCACGTTCGCACTCGGCGACGGCGATGACACCCTGAGCATCCACGACGGCACCCACATCATCGGCGCCGTGACAGCGGGCGCGGGCACCGATACTTTCGCCACTGATATCAGTACCAGCGCAGACGTGGGCGCCGTGCAAGGGTTTGAAACCCTGACCAAGACCGGCGTTGGCTCACTCAACTTCAATGGCCCGACGGGTTCGGACTTCACGACCGTCAACGTGCTGGCCGGCATCTTGAACATCAATGCCGCTGCCAGCTTTACCGGTGTAACGGACGCGACGGTCGCCAGCGGCGCGGCGCTGAACGTCAACGGCAACCTGGGTTTCACCACCGGCTCTGACAGCCTCACCGTTGCAGGCAATGTTGCGGGAACGGGCACCATCGACATGCTCGATGGCGACGATCAGTTAACGCTACAGGATGGCGCGGATCTGAGCGGTCTGACGACCGCGATCGATGGTGGCCTCGGCATCGATACGCTGACGGCCGACATCGCCACCACCGCGGTCCTGGGTGGCGCGGTCAATTTCGAAACCCTGATCAAATCCAATGTCGGCACGCTCAACATCAACGGCCCGTCGACTTCGCAGTTCGATACGGTGCTGGTGCAGGGCGGGACGCTGCACATCGCCGCGGGCACCATCGTCGATCCGCAAACCACCGTGGTGTCCTCGGGCGCAACCATGACCGTGGACGGGACGTACCAAGGCACCACGGGCAACGACACGTTCACGGTGTCGGGCACGGTCAATGGCACGGGCACGATCAACCTGCTCGGCGGCGACGACATACTGACCTTGAACGACGGCGCTGACCTGAGCGGGCTGGCCAATCCACTCGACGGTGGCGCGCATGGCGCAGGCGACACGGTCGTGTTGAACAACGCCGGCGCATTTGCCCTTAACGGCGGCAACATCGTCAACTTCGAATTTCTGCAGAAGGACAATACCGGCACGGCGACGCTGACCGGGACACAGAGCTTCAGCGGCGGCACCGCGATCAATGGCGGCACACTGGATGTGGACGGTGCGATGACGACCCCGACCGTGACGCTGGCCGACAACACAACGCTTAATGTCAATGGCTCGCTGCAGGGCGCGGGCGGTACGGCCTCGACGATCACGGGCAGCGCCGGCATCAACACGGTAACGGTCAATGGCACGCTGGTTGCGACCGGCGACCTTGGGGCCAGCGACGATGTGCTCGACGTGGTCGGCACGTTCGACACGCAAGGCGGGACCTTCGCTCTGGGCGATGGCGACGACACCTTCACCGTGCACGACGGTTCCAATGTCATCGGCACCATCGACGGTGGTGCCGGCGTGGATACCCGCGTCTACGATATCAATCTGACCGCCAACCTGGGCCAGTTGGTCAACTTCGAAGGCGTGACCAAGACCGGTAGTGGCACTCTCAACCTCAACGGCCCCGGCGCGACCGATCTGCAGGAGGTCAGCGTGCTGGGCGGTACGTTGAACATCGGACCCGCCGGCAGCGTGGTGGCGACCCCGGGCAGCACGCTCACCACCTTGGTTGGTAGTGGTGCGACGTTGAACGTGGACGGCAGCTATGGTTGCGGCGACGGCAACGATGCCATGACGGTGTCCGGCACGGTGTCGGGTTCCGGCACCATCGACCTGTGTGACGGCGATGACACGCTGACCCTCAATGATGGCGCAGTGCTGAGCAGCGTCGTCAGCGGCGGCAACTCCGTCGCCGTCGGCGACACCGTAGTGCTGAACAACGCCAATGCCTTTACGTTCGACGCTGGCAACACGACCAACTTCGAACTCCTGCAGAAGGAAAACACAGGTGTCGCGACCCTGATCGGAACCCAGGGATTCAACAGCGTCAACGTGTTGGCGGGCACGCTGGATGTGGACGGCACGCTGGAAACGTCGGATTTGGTTCTGCTTGGCGGCACGACGCTCAACGTTAACGGCGTGGTAAGAGGTATCAATGGCGCCGAAGCGGTCGTCGGCGGTGACGATGACGTCAACACGGTAAAGGTTGGGGCCGGTGGCTTGCTGTTCGCGACAGGCGATCTGGCGGGCGGCAACGACGTGCTGGACGTGTTCGGTGAGCTCAATACGAATGGCAGCAGTTTCAGCGGCGTTTTCTCGCTGGGCGACGGCGACGATTTATTCACCCTGCACGACGGGGGGGTGGTGAATGGCGTCGTCTACGGCGGCGATGGCACCGACACCGCCATCGCCGATATCAACCTGACTGCCGACCTCGGCGCATTGGCTCAGTTTGAAGTCCTGACCAAGACCGGTGTTGGCACCCTGAACATCAACGGCGATACCGTCGGCGTGTTGTTCCCGTCCACCATCCAGAACGTCAACGTGCTCGAGGGCACATTGAACATCGGGCCGGATGGCATCGTGGCGGGGCCCGCCGACGGTAGTCCGTTCAATACGCTCGTCGCGAGTGGCGCCACCCTCAACGTAGACGGCAGCTACGGCTGCGGCACCGGTAACGATACGATGACCGTCGGCGGCACGGTGACCGGCAGCGGTACCATCGATCTGTGTGACGGCGACGACACGCTGATCCTGAAAGACGGTGCGAATCTGTCGGGTCTGGTCAACGCGCTGAGTGGTGGAAACGGAACGGATACGGTGTTGGCCGACATCGCCGGCAGTGCGATCCTGGGGGGCGTAGTCAACTTCGAGACGCTGACCAAGACCAACATTGGCACGCTCAATGTCGATGGTCCCGCGTCGTCGTCGTTCACCACGGTCAATGTCCTCGGCGGCACGCTGCATATCGGTGCCGCTGGCGCGATCAACGGCGTGGTTAGCACGACGGTGGCGAGCGGTACGACCTTGAATGTCGATGGTGTCTACACAGGCAGCGCAGGCAACGACAGCTTCGACGTGTCCGGCACGGTCAGTGGCAGTGGGACCATCGACCTGGCCGCCGGCGACGACACGCTGACCCTCAACGACGGAGCGGTGCTGAACAACGTCATCGACGGCGGCGCGAACGGCGCAGGCGACACCGTCGTGCTGAACAACGTCAACGCTTTTACGTTCGACGCTGGCAACACGGCCAACTTCGAATTCCTTCAGAAGGACAACACTGGCACGGCGACGTTGACCGGGACACAGAGCTTCAGCAGTGGCACCACCCTCAACGGCGGCACGCTGGATGTGGACGGTGCGCTGAGTACGCCGACCATGGCGCTTGCCGACAACACGACGCTCAATGTCGATGGTTCGCTGCAGGCCACGGGCGGCACGGCCGCGACGATCACCGGCAGTGTGGGCATCAATACCGTCACTGTGGGGGCGGGTGGCACGCTGCTGGCCAATGGCGACCTAGGCGCGGGCAACGATGTGCTCGATGTCGCCGGCACACTCGACACCGGGGGCGGAATCTTTGCGCTGGGCGATGGCGACGATACCTTCACCGTGCACGACGGCACCAATATCATTGGCACCATCGACGGTGGCGCCGGCCTGGACACCCGAGTCTATAACATCAACCTGACCGCTGATCTGGGCTCGCTGGTCAATTTCGAAGGCGTGACCAAGACCGGTGTCGGCACCCTTAACATCAACGGTCCCGCCGCGACCGACCTGCAGCAAGTCAATGTGCTCGGCGGCACGCTGAACATCGGTCCAGGCGCCACAGTATCCGCGCAGGACACCACGGTCGGAAATGGCGCGACGTTGAACGTGGACGGCAGCTTCATCGGCACGAGCGGTAACGACACAATGACCGTAGCCGGTACGCTGACCGGCACGGTCGCCGTCGACCTGCTCGACGGCGACGACACTTTCATTGTCCAGGATGGCGCCGATCTTTCGGGCCTGGCGAATGCCGTAGACGGTGGGGCGGGCACCGATACTTTGCTGGCGGACATCGCAGGCAACGCCACGCTGGGCGGCGCAATCAATTTCGAGACCCTGAGCAAGACCAACATCGGCACGCTCCACGTCGATGGGCCGGCGAGCTCGAGCTTCACTACCGTCAATGTGAGGGGTGGCACGCTGGACATCGGTGCCGGCGGTGCGATCAACGGCGTGGTGACCACGACGGTTGCCACCGGTGCCACCTTGAACGTGGATGGCAGCTACACAGGCAGCGCGGGCAACGATAGCTTCGACGTGTCCGGCACGGTCAGCGGCAGTCTCATCATCGACCTGGCCGCCGGCGACGACACATTGACCCTCAACGACGGCGCGGTGCTGAACAACGTCATCGACGGTGGCGCGAACGGCGCAGGCGACACCGTCGTGTTGAACAATGCAGCGGCAATGACGTTTGATAGCAGCAATACGATCAACTTCGAGTTCCTTGCCAAGAACAACATCGGCGTCGCGACCCTGGTCGGCACCAGTACCTTCTCCGGTGGTACCACGCTCAATGCCGGCACTCTGGATGTGGATGGCACGTTGAATACGCCGACCGTCGCGCTGGGTGACGACACCACGCTGAATGTCGACGGCAGGTTGCAGGCGGTGGGCGGTACGGCGGCGACGATCACCGGCACTGCCGGCACCAATACGGTGTCGATCGGTGCGGGCGGCACGCTGCTGGCCAGTGGCGATCTGGGCGCGGGCAACGACGTGCTGGATGTCGCCGGCACACTCGACACCGGGGGCGGAATCTTTGCACTGGGTGATGGCGACGACAGCTTCGTGGTGCACGACGCTACCGTGGTGCTGGGCACGATCGACGGCGGCGCCGGGCTCGATACCCGCGTCTACGACATCAACCTGACCGCCAACCTGGGCGAATTGGTGAACTTCGAGGGCGTGACCAAGACCGGGGCCGGCGTGCTCAACATCAACGGGCCAGGCGCGACCGATCTCCAGGAAGTCAGCGTGCTGGGCGGTACCCTGAATGTCGGCCCCAACGCCAGTGTGGTGGCGACCGCTGGCAGCACGCTTGCCACCGTGGTGGGCAGCGGTGCGACGTTGAATGTGGACGGCAGCTACGGCTGCGGCGCCGGCAACGACACGATGAGCGTATCGGGCACCGTCAGTGGCAGCGGCACCATCGATCTGTGTGGCGGCGACGACACATTGACGCTCAACGACGGCGCGGTGCTGAACACCGTCATCGACGGTGGCGCGAATGGCGCAGGCGACACAGTCGTGTTGAACAATGCAGTGGCGATGACGTTCGACGGCGTCTACACAACCAACTTCGAATTCCTCACCAAGGACAACGTCGGCGTCGCGACCCTGGTCGGCACCAGTACCTTTTCCGGTGGTACCGCGCTCAATGCCGGCACCCTGGACGTGGCTGGCACGTTGAATACGCCGACCGTCGCGCTGGGGGACAACACCACGTTGAATGTCGACGGCAGGTTGCAGGCGGTCGGCGGTACGGCGGCGACGATCACCGGCACTGCCGGCACCAATACGGTGTCGATCGGTGCGGGCGGCACGCTGCTGGCCAGTGGCGATCTGGGCGCGGGCAACGACGTGCTGGATGTCGCCGGCACACTCGACACCGGGGGCGGGATCTTTGCACTGGGTGATGGCGACGACACGCTGATCATCCACGACGGCACTCATATTCTGGGTACGGTGGCAGCAGGAGCAGGCAACGACGTCTTTAATGCCGACATCGCGGTGAGCGCCGATCTGGGCGCCGTGCAGGGCTTCGAGACCTTGAGCAAGAGCAATGTCGGCGTGCTCAACATCAACGGCCCATTGGGGTCGGAATTCACCACGGTCAACGTGCTCGCAGGCACCTTGAACGTGGGCGCCAATGGCAGCGTCACGGCGCAGAACACGACCGTCGCCGCCGGTGCCACGCTCGACGTGCAGGGCCGTTACACGGGTACTGCCGCAGATGACAGCTTCACCTCCAAAGGCACCGTGCGCGGCGCGCTGGACTTCGGTGCCGGTAATGACTCGGCCAGCTTCATCGGTGGCGATCTGAGCGGTCTGCGCAGTCTGGGTGGGGGGGATGGCGATGACCACCTCAGTTTCAGTGGCCTGGACCTCAGTGCCGGTGCTCCGGCGCTGAGCAATTGGGAGCAAGTCGAATTAGTCGACGGCAGCGTTTTCGCGCTGGCCAGTCCACTCGATCTGAACGGTGGTCTACTGACCCTGGACAGCACTTCGCGCCTGCTCGCTCGCTCCGGTGCAAGCGTTGGAGGAAGCGTTCATAACGACGGCCTGATTGATGTCGGATCCCACCGTCTGGCGATCAGCGGCGACTACGGCGGTAACGGCACCCTCGACGTCCAGGTCGCGGCCTCCGCCGGTACGTCTGGTGGGTTGGACATAGGCGGTGATGTGGTCGGTACGACGCGCGTCAATTTCGCCAACGATGGTACTGAGGCCAAGCCGGGGACAACGATCCGAGTCATCAGCAGCCCTAATGACAATCCGTCAACCGCCGGAGGCTTCGTGTCGGACAAGACCGTGCGTTTAAACGGTAGTGTCCTGGCCTGGAATTTCGCTCAGGGCAAGAATGACTCGGACTGGTATTTGAGTTCAGCCGACAAGCTGCTGTTGCCGGAGATTCCCGGCTATACGGTGGTGCCGGATATCGGCTATAGCATGACTCTGGATAACAACCGACTGCTGTTTGACCGCATGGCCGGCGGTCGTGGGGATAACCCCTATTGCAACCGCAGCGAGGAAGAGCGCACGCGCATTGGTCTGGAGTGGTTCGGCACCTGCGAAGGGCTGTGGCTGGCCGCCATCGGCAGTCACTTGTCGATGGAATCGAATCCGGGGTTCGAGTTCGATGGCAACAGCACCGGGCTCTACGCCGGCTTCGACCATCTGTTTGTGGACGAACAGGCTTACCGCATGCGAGGCGGTCTGTTCATCGGCCAACAGCGGGGCAATTACTCGACCACCGGCGAGGGTTCGACCGGCCAGGTGAGTGTGGGCAGATCTAACGTGGACATGGACGCACTGGCGTTTGGCGCCTATGGAAGCCTGGATTGGCAGAGCGGCACCTATGCCGACCTGAGTCTGACGGCTCTGCTGCCCGATGCGCATGTCCGTTCGGCCGATGGCTTCAGCGAACAGGTGCACGGCGACATCTTGAGCCTCAGTGGACAAGTGGGTCACAGGTATCCCCTGAGCAACGGATGGGTAGTGGAGCCGCAGTTCCAGGCGAGTGCCATCTACATGCGCTGGGACGACAAGACCGACTCAAGCGGCAAGCAACTGAATATAAACGACGATGTACTGGGGTTAGTGAGGACTGCGGTGCGCGTCGAAAGGACCCTCAAGACGGATGGCGGCGCGACCCTGAAGCCTTGGCTGGCCGTAGGGTTGCAGGACACCGTGGGGGAGAACTCGACAAATCTGGAAGTCACACTGCCGGGCGGGACACGACAGAACTTCTCCGGACATGACCTGGGATTGAACGCGACGCTGGATGTGGGGCTGGAGGCCCAGGTCACTCAGGATCTGAAGGTGTTTGGCACGGCTTCGGTAATAGGCGCAAACCTGGGAGGTAGCGATGTGAGTCAGCAGCAGGTAAGCGTCGGGGTGCGCTGGTCTTGGTAAGGGGGGGCTGAAAGCGCCCTCCTCTATTGGCAAAGCCCACGATGGTGGCGGTCTGATGGTGCTGCGGAATTGCTTATACGTCGGAATCTGTAAGCCCAGCCCCGAAAAAAATCAGCCAATAAAGGTTTTTCACCGCATCGCTAGAGACCGCTGTTGGCCGACATCAGCCCGTCGCGACAGGCAGAATTCGGCCGATTCTGTTGAAAAAGTCGGTCATGGATTCCACGACAGAAAAGTACGCGTTTGAGATTGAAATCTTTACTTTGAGCAGTGGATTCCGGGTTCAGATTTCGCGTAGCGGCGCGCAAAAAAGGCGTTTTCAGCCGTCAGTATGCGGGCAGTCTGGAAGAACCGACTTTTTCAACAGAATCGGCCAAAAGTGGACGCTCGATTTTCAAAAAGTGCAATATCAGCGATATGGCGTCGCTAATGGGTTGGGCTCCAGTTGACTGGGGAAAACATCAAATTTTGGTCGATACCCCCTCCGCTTCTCGCTTGCCGCCGGTCACCTGAGCTTGAATTGGTTGTGTCAGCCTGTCCTTCGACTCGCCATCTGAAAATATCTGTCTCTTGGCTCAGACCTTCCTTAGCTTTGCCGTTAATCCGTTTAGTGGAATTTGTGATGTGGGCCGTCTAGGCTGAATTCAAAGTTTGGCAGGAGCGATAACCATGCCATCAGCGGATGACTCTACCCGGCAAGCGCGCAAAGAAACCCGTCTGTTCTTTTTTCTAATTGTCGTTTTTTTTCCTCTGCTGTCGGTGGCGATAGTGGGTGGTTACGGTTTCTTTGTCTGGTTTCTGCAAATGCTGCTCGGCCCTCCTGGTTCACTTCACTGATCGTTGTCCATCTTTAGCAAAAGACGGGGAGTACGGGTCATGGAAAAGACGCTGCATATTGCCAGTCTGGTGGTGCTTGCCCTTCCTGAGTTTTTCGAGGCGGTGAAAGCCAACTTGCGCTTGCTCGAAGGCGTTGAGCTGCATCAGGAAAGTCCCGCCGGCAAGCTGGTGGTGGTGCTGGAGATGGAAGAAGAAAGTGAGATTTCCCGGCGCATCAGTGAGATCAACGGCTTGCCGGGTGTACTCAATGCCGCCCTCGTTTATCACGAGATTCTCGATGTAACGGGAGAAAGCACATGCCTATGACTCGACGCGAGTTTGTCAAAGCCCAGGCTGCCGGGATCGCCGCAGCGGCGGCGGGGCTCCCGGTGTTTACATCCGCCAGCAACCTGATCACCGAAGAGGACCGGGTAGCCCTGGACTGGAATAAAGCGCCTTGCCGCTTTTGCGGTACCGGGTGCAGCGTCATGGTGGCAACAAAGGACAATCGGGTGGTCGCCACTCATGGTGATGTGAAAGCCGAGGTCAATCGCGGACTGAACTGCGTCAAAGGCTATTTCCTGTCGAAAATCATGTACGGCGTTGATCGGCTCACTCAGCCGTTGTTGCGCATGACCAACGGGCAGTATGACAAGCAAGGCGAGTTTCAACCGGTGTCCTGGGATCAAGCGTTTGATGTGATGGAGTTGAAGTTCAAGGAGGCGATAAAAAACAAAGGGTCCGAGTCCATCGCCATGTTCGGATCAGGTCAGTGGACCGTTTGGGAAGGCTATGCGGCCAACAAGTTGATGAAGGCGGGTTTTCGCTCCAATAACATTGATCCCAATGCGCGTCATTGCATGGCCTCGGCGGTCATGGGTTTTATGCGCACGTTCGGTATGGATGAGCCGATGGGGTGTTATGACGATATAGAAGTCACCGATGCGTTCGTGCTGTGGGGTTCAAACATGGCGGAGATGCACCCGATTCTTTGGAGCAGGGTGGCGGATCGCCGATTGAGTCAGCCCAACGTCAAGGTGGCCGTACTGTCGACCTTCGAGCATCGCAGTTTTGAGTTGGCCGACATACCCATGGTGTTCAAGCCACAGACGGACCTGTTTATCCTCAATTACATTGCCAACCACATCATTGAAAGTGGCTCGGTCAACAAGGACTTTGTCAGCAAACACACCAAATTTGCCAAAGGTACGGATGACATCGGCTACGGCCTGCGTTCCGATAACCCGCTGGAGATGAAGGCCCAAAATGCGGCCAAGGCGAACACTTGGAGTGACATCGACTTTGAGCAATTCGCGGCATTCGTAAAACCTTACACCCTTGAGCGCACCGCCAAGGAAACCGGCGTACCGGCCGAGCAACTCAAGGCCTTGGCTGAGCTGTATGCCGACCCGAAGCGCAAGGTGGTCTCCTTCTGGACCATGGGCTTTAACCAGCACACGCGGGGCGTCTGGGCGAATAACCTGATTTACAACATCCACCTGCTGACCGGAAAAATCAGCGAGCCGGGCAACAGTCCTTTTTCCCTGACGGGCCAGCCCTCGGCCTGCGGCACGGCGCGGGAAGTGGGAACGTTCTCCCATCGCTTGCCCGCTGATCTGGTGGTCACCAATCCAAAGCATCGCGCCACGGCGGAGAAAATCTGGAAATTGCCGCCAGGCACCATCAATGAAAAAGTCGGGTTCCATGCCGTGCAGCAGAGTCGGATGCTCAAGGACGGCGTGCTCAATGTGTATTGGACGATGGCCAGCAACAACATGCAGGCCGGCCCCAACATCATGCAGGAAGTGTTGCCGGGTTGGCGCAACCCCGAGAACTTCGTGATTGTCTCGGATGTGTATCCCACCGTCTCTGCCCAGGCGGCCGATCTGATTCTGCCCACAGCGATGTGGGTCGAGAAAGAGGGCGCTTACGGCAATGCGGAGCGACGCACGCAGTTCTGGCATCAATTGGTTTCGGCCCCGGGTGACGCCAAGTCCGACCTCTGGCAACTGGTTGAATTTTCCAAACGCTTTAAAACGGAAGAAGTCTGGTCCGAGGAAATATTGTCGGCCTCACCGCAGTACAAGGGCAAAACCCTGTACGAGGTGTTGTTCAAGAACGGTCAGGTCGATCAGTTCCCGCTTGATCAAATGGCGGCGGGCTATAAAAACGACGAAGCCCGGGATTTTGGTTTTTACCTGCAAAAAGGGCTGTTCGAAGAATATGCCCAATTCGGCCGTGGCCACGGTCATGACCTCGCCCCGTTCGATCTCTATCACACCGAACGAGGGTTGCGATGGCCCGTCGTCGATGGCAAGGAAACACGCTGGCGTTTCCGGGAAGGCTATGACCCCTACGTGGAGAAGGGCAGCGGTGTGCAGTTCTATGGCTATCCCGACAAGAAGGCGATTATTTTCGCGCTGCCCTACGAGCCCCCGGCGGAATCCCCCGACGCGGAGTTCCCATTCTGGCTGAGCACCGGACGAGTGCTTGAGCACTGGCACACCGGGTCGATGACGCAGCGTGTCGAGGAACTTCATAAAGCAGTCCCCGACGCATTGGTCTACATGCATCCGGCTGATGCCCAAGCCTTGAATGCCCGTCGAGGCAGCGAAGTGAAGCTGATCAGTCGACGCGGTGAGATGCGTGCGCGCATCGAAACCCGAGGGCGCAACAAGCCACCACAAGGCTTGGTTTTTGTGCCGTTTTTCGATGCCAACAAGCTGATCAACAAGGTCACACTCGATGCGACGGATCCCATCTCCAAGCAGACTGATTATAAAAAATGTGCGATCAGGATTGAGTTGATCAAGACGGCATAAGGAGCGCTCAGATGAAGAGTCATTTGCTGTCTTTGCTTGCTGCTCTGTTGCTGTGGATGCCGCTGGCATTCGCGGCGCAGCCCGATTACCCGCTGGATGCGCCTGCGCCGGATGGCCGGCGACCCGGAGGGACCTTGACCCAGGAATTTGCGGCACCGTTGATGGCTGATGACGAGAACAAGGACCTCAAGCGCGAGCGCAATTATCCTGACCAGCCGCCCACCATCCCCCACAGTATCCGGGGGTATCCGATCGACAAGAACAGCAACAAGTGCCTGTCCTGTCACAGCCGTGCCAATAGTGCCCGCACTCAGGCGCCGATGATCAGTATCACCCACTACATGGACCGTGATGGTCAGGCGCTGGCCGCTGTTTCGCCGCGTCGGTATTTCTGTACTCAGTGTCACGTGCCACAGAAAGACGTAAAGCCTCTGGTGGGCAACAACTTCAAGAACATTGACCAGGTGCTGCAAGACGAAATCAACGGCCAGCAGAAACCTTAAGGAGAGGCCATGAAATCCTTGCGTGCGCTGCTCAAAGACTATTGGGGCATTCTGCGTCGCCCCAGCGTGCATTACAGCCTGGGCTTTCTGACGCTCGGCGGGTTCATCGCCGGAGTGATTTTCTGGGGTGGTTTCAACACTGCGCTGGAAGCCACCAATACCGAGAAGTTCTGCATTTCCTGCCATGAAATGCGCGATAACGTGTTTGTCGAGTTGCAGGACACCATTCACTACACCAATCGTTCTGGCGTACGCGCCACCTGTCCGGACTGTCACGTCCCGCACGAATGGACGCACAAGATTGCCCGCAAGATGCAGGCTTCCAAAGAGGTGTGGGGCAAGGTGTTCGGAACGATCGACACCCGGGAAAAATTTCTCGGTATGCGGCGTGAACTGGCCGAGCACGAGTGGGGGCGGCTCAAGGCAAATGACTCCCGAGAATGCCGCAATTGCCATAACTTTGAATTCATGGACTTTACCCGCCAGGGCAAACGCGCCGCCAATATGCACTCCACGGCACTGGCCAGCGGTCAGGCGACCTGTATCGACTGTCATAAGGGCATCGCCCACAAGTTGCCTGACATGAGCGGTGTCAAAGGCTGGTAGTCGAATCGGTTGGGCTCTCACTTCGTTGCCGCCGAGCGGCATATCCGCGCTGGTTTTTCGACTTTGACACAATTCTCTCTCCCTCTCTGATAAACCCCAAACCCAATGTTTCAAGGGGGTTTAGCCTCTGTGCGCAAGTTGGTCTGCGGATTCCACGCGCACTTTGGCGCCCATTCTACAAACACTTGGACAGCGATCTCTCATTGATCCGGCCCACGCTCAGGCAGGCACCAACGCAGGATTACCCACTACCATCGGCCTCTTTTATCGAAGCAAAGAGGTCGTCGTAGAGCGTTTAGCCTTATGCGACACGTCGAATGTGGTGAATTCTCAAGTGTTCCTAAACGCTTAATTGCATCGCACATGGCCACCCATTGCATTGCCACTCACAAGACATTTGCATTCGCGGAGACCGCCGTTTGCATACGGTTGACCAATGCACACACAAGAGTCGACAGGCAGAGAACGGCCAATCTCCACCCTTCGTGAAGGGCAGCTATGGGTCGATTCTGTTGAAAAAGTCGGTCATGGATTCCACGACAGAAAAGTACGCGTTTGAGATTGAAATCTTTACTTTGAGC
>NZ_JBWKNG010000006.1:0-96958 GCF_059415465.1 Pseudomonas sp. GW821-FHT10C09 | reverse complement strand
AGCGGCGCGCAAAAAAGGCGTTTTCAGCCGTCAGTATGCGGGCAGTCTGGAAGAACCGACTTTTTCAACAGAATCGGTCGTTTTCTGCCCTTCACGAAGGGCGGCTTTGGATCGGATAGTGACGGTCTAGCATCGACCGTCACTATGGATGATCAGACTTCCGTCTGTTCTGCCATTTCCAGGGCATCATCGACTTGATTCCCAGGTATCTGACAGTGCTTTCAAGCTTCGTATAACCAAGCAGGAGTTGGACAGCTCTCAGGTTCTTCGTCCTGCGATAGATCAACGATGCCTTGGTTCTCCGTAGCGTGTGGTGGCTATCAAACCAGGGGCGATTCACATAACTATTGAAAGCGGCCTACAACACATCAGGCTTTTGACTCGTCCGGCTCGCCCTCCTCCGGCGTCGCTGCTGATGGGGGAGAAAAATGCAAATTGATTAGAAGGTGATAGAAAACAATATCTTTGCGATCCCGCCGGCGGGTTTCCGTTCCCAGCCAAATGTGGTCGGTGTCGCATAACGCTGTCACCTCTCCTGGCGAATCCTCGGCGACTGTATAGCCAACGTATTGCTGTTTCGAAACGTATGGACCATACCCCGTAACGAGTTCGGAGAACTTTTTAACATCGCAGTATCCGACCATGAACACTGGACTCAGGGACTCAGCGTCATAACCCGCGATCTTGTTTAGGTGCTGAGAGATAACCGTCGTGTCGAGCGAGAATAGACGGAATGCTTCGAATATCGCGATCCGCGTATTGTCGCTTGAAGTGATAAACCCATCGATCTCACCTGGGCTTTTACCGGACGCTGAGTGACCGCCCCGTTTTTGATCTCTAAACCCTACCCGCGCTTGCGCCATCCGATGGTCAAACAACGAAGTAAACCAGTCGTTGATCAAATCCTCCAACATGATCCGGTAGCTCGTTTTTCCTTTTGCATTGTCTTCGACTTGCAAATTGCGCTTACGCAGTACGAGTTCGCGAGCTACCGCCAGGACCGCGTCCTTTAGGTATTCGTGTGGCGGCTGGTCTGGCCTGACAATTTCGACGTAGGTTTCAAAATCTTTGGCAATGACCTGGGCGTAGTGCTTCTGGAGCTGCAGAATTGAGCGCTGAGATCCCTCATTTAAGAGCTGAACCAGATCTTTCATGGAAGGCAGGTCTGCCTCCACTTTAGAGAGTTCAGAGATCAAATCATCAATGCCCAAGTCATCAGGTGTCGACTGATTGAGTTCCTGATAACGCGCCAGTACCTTACGTGCCGTGAAGGCATCGCCACGCGCTATAAGCGCGCTGCAATAGGGTGTAAGAATCTGAAGCCGCGTATGCTGCTCAGCAGAAAGCCTCATCCAAAAACTGTCGATCTCTGGAGCACCGATCAGTCGGTAAGCATCCAGAATGGTGGCCACCCAGGTTTCGCTCATCTGCTCGGGTTCGATTCTTCCTGCACCGTCGAGGAAATAGGCTAAGGCGTGCTGAAGACGGGTATTGTCTTTATCGACCGCGTACAACTGAAGGTGTCCGTAGAATAATACGAAACCATGGTGACCTCGCTTGGTTTGCCGGTAGAGGGAATCCATGAACCGGACACTCTTTGCAGGGTCAGCATCGCTGAAGGCCATAGCGATTATTTGTCGTCTGAAATGGTCGCAGTCCTCGTAGTGCGCGCGATCAGTGGATTGCCCCAATGATCCTTTCCGCTCATGCGGAATAGGCAATTTATCTGCCACTTGCTGAAAACTGGCGGGGTCTGATTTATTGGCTTCGTACAACTCCAAGAGCTGCCATTTGTACTCGTAGCTCTGCCAGACGTTGCGAATGCGAACGATGTTCTGATTGCTGGAGTTCGCAAATCGCTCCTGTGCGAGGATCTCTTTCGCTGACTCTAGTAATCGAGCAGCAGTCTCAGTTCGCCCCGCATCACATGCGGACGTGAAGGCTTGCTCCAGCCCCGTCAGACCCAGGTCATCACTTGCGTAGGATTGGCGAACGTCGATCGCTTCATGCAGTAGTCGTGCGCGGGCGATAACAGCGCATCTCTCCAATAAAACGAACAGATGATCCAAGGGAATAGAAGGTACACACCGAGCAACGAACTCCTCATACAGCTCATCGCGAAATGAATTGGAGTAAGAGCAGAACTGTTCCCAAAGATCGTATTTGTCCGACCCAGGCATTTCTCCAAATAGATGGACGAACTTCTCCCGAGGGCCAAACCCACAAGACCGCACAATCTCCTGCACCCTCGTCGCGACGCCACGCAGCGGTCCGGGAAACGGGGTCGGTCTGCCGAGACACATCAGGACCTGAATATATTGGCTCACCGCTGAAGCCACATCAAACGGATG
Organism: Pseudomonas sp. GW821-FHT10C09; assembly: GCF_059415465.1. Classification (NCBI taxonomy): domain Bacteria; kingdom Pseudomonadati; phylum Pseudomonadota; class Gammaproteobacteria; order Pseudomonadales; family Pseudomonadaceae; genus Pseudomonas; species Pseudomonas sp. GW821-FHT10C09. Next base: position 94,607 of record NZ_JBWKNG010000006.1, on the reverse strand, counting down.
CGGACTACCGTAAGCAAGAGCCTGCTTCCATTCATCACATCTGTTGGACAAAGATAGAAGGGAGCTCGGCCCCGTCTCAACAATGAGTTTTCCCCACGGCAAGGTGGCAAAGAATGCACTGGGCTCCAGGCTACACAAGCCTTCCAAGTTTGCCGCGAACTCAGCACCGTAATACGCCTGAATTGATTCACGTAACGCTCGGCATGTTGCTCCGGTTGGATCGATCCCTGAGCTTTCCAGACGATCGATAAGCCAGAATCCCAACAGATATTTGTAGTGCTGACGTGACTGCTCGTACCGCGAACCTTCAATCCGTGCGGGAAGATCTGTAAACGCCTGCGCCAACTGGACAACCTGCTGATGTCCAAGGGCGTCTAGGAGGTTCAGCAAGAAACGGTATTCGAACCCTTTAGCGAAATCGGGAGACCTGAACGCGCACTGGTCGCCCAACACCCTCAAAACGGATAGGACGCGAGCGATAAAATCTGGTTCCTTTTCGACAGAACGAATGTACTCTCGGCACACCAGCTGTTGATACCCGTCTTCCAGATTCTGGACATAGGACATATCGCTATTCCGCGAATGTTCAAAGATTTGTTTGGCGAGGTAGTAGAACGCCACGTCGCAGGTCGCAGAGCGGGCGAGTAGCAACACCATGTAGTTCGAGTGCTCGTATCTGGGCAGGACGATGAACAGTATGTATTTGAGGATCGGCCGGCTGTCTGCAAGCTTCACCAAGTCCTCAGTGAAACCTGAGGAAATAAGATGCTGACCCTGGATTCGAATACTGGCATCGACCACGCTGGACAGCAGCCAACTGTAGAAGAGCTCGCTGCGCCCGCGCATTCTTGAGCGATGAAGATCAACAACGAATTCGAGATTGTTTGATGCATCGCCTACCTTCGGCGGGTAAACATCCTCAAGCGAACTCAGCGTCGGCTTAGGAAGCTCCATCGTTCGGGTGGAGCCTGACCTGCTACCTTGGTCACTGACGACAAACTCATGGTGGATTTCCATCGGCCGGATACGGCCTGAGAAATCCTCTTCGTTGATCGATTGCTTGATGTAAAAATCGACATCTAGAGCAAGCTCGGCGTCTTCAGCTAAAAACCTCAAAAGCTGCTTATTGAATTCCTTGCGTTCCTCATGCTGCTGTTGGTCAAAGATGACCGGCATGCCCCATTCGCAATTGACGCGGAAGCACATCATCCAGTGAGAAAAAGCCTCCTCTGGGGTCTGCGTGTTGCGCAGGGTCAGCCATAAACGAGTACTGATCAGTGAACTGAAATTCTGATTACCGGGCGATAGGCTAAAAACGCCGTCCTTAAGCTCGAGTTCCGCAAGGAGCTGCTCCACGGTCAGGTGATCACCAAACTCCACATGCAGCAGCTGCCTAAGCTCTGCCTCTGGACAGGCATAATGAGGCTGGATGCAGCCGTTTCGACCGTAGCGGATGTCTTTAAGATGATTGATTGCCTCAATCAGCGGCACCAGGCTTGGGTCTACTGCGCCCAGATCTCTCACAGAGTCACTGTGAGTGGCGCACCATCCTGCGTAGAAAGAGACCAGCCCCCACTTTTCGAACTGCGAGAGCGGAATGTCAGTGCCAGCAAATGGCATGCCGGATGACCGCGGCCATTGGAGTGTGCCGGCGAGAACAGCCTCCACCGTTTCCCTGTCCAGCATTGGTGTCGCCAGCTTGGCATGTACCAGAAAAATGGAGAACGCCTTGGCCTGACGTTGCTCCTCGTACGAATAAACCTCGACGTCGCGATCCCTCGTCGCATATCCCGCCAATATTGCTTTCAGGTGTCGCCAATTTTCCGAATATTCGTTCATGGTGGTTGCCGGTCCATTGCAAAAAAAGAGTCGCGTAGCTTCAACCGCGCATTATGTTGACCACCCGGCGCGCCGGACAATAGCGTAGAAAGTCGTATTTTTACCCATGATGATTTCTCGCCCGCCCCTAGTGCCGTTGTCAGTTATCTGCAACTCGCCAACAACCTTAGTAATTAGTTGAAGAGGCTCATGCCTTCAACTTCCCACAGGTAGGAAAAACAAGCCTAGGTCGAACGACCGCTATTGGCCGATTCTGTTGAAAAAGTCGGGCATGGTTTGCGCGTCGGAAAAGTACGCGTCCGAGATTGAAATTTTTACTTTTAGCAGAGGCTTCCGGACTCGGATTTCACGTAGCAGCGTGCAAAAAAGGCGTTTTAACCAGTCAATGTTCAGGCAGTTTGGGCAGACCGACTTTTTCAACAGAATCGGCCGGTTTCTGCCTGTTGCGAAGGGCAGCAGCCGACCCAGGCTGTGTGAAAACGTACTGAATACGTCGAAAGTTGAGAACTACGGGCGTTGTCTGCGACAACCAGCAGACGGAAGCGCGAATTGCCTTAGTCAGCTACATAGACGTTCGTAATGCTGTTTGGGCCGCGTCAGCGGCCCAAACGGCTACTAACGGGCGAGCAAGTGACTGGATTTACGTCCTGATCGCCTCAAGCAGTCCTACTATGCCGAAGATGCTCATCATTCGTTTGAGGTTGTAGGCGAGTACATGAAGACTCATTTCGGTACTTACCCGCGGAAGTGTTTTGGTCAGGAAGTGGGTGGCTCCCATCCAATATTTGAGTTCCAAAAGGATGCTCAACAGTCTGGCGGCGAACCTTCATCTTCCCCGGGTCATGTTCCAGCCGAACCTGCATCGCGTCGATTACCGCCTCATGTTCCCAGCGCTTCACACGGCGTTCCTTACCCGTCGTACATTGCTTTTGCATTGAGCAGGACTGGCAGCCCGAGAAGTAGTAACAATGCAATAACATGCCGTCTTCCATCGACGAATGCCGCCTGGTCAGTAGCTGCCCCGCAGGGCATCGATACTCGTCCGACGCAATAAGATAGATGAAATCCTGTTTGCCGAATCGGCCTTCGGCTTTGTTGCCAGATGTGAGGGGTTTCGGTACGAAGGTAGTGATGCCAGCTTGCTCGCAAGCATGGATTTCCAGACCTTTGTAATAGCCTCGGTCGGCCACCACCGTTAGCGATTCAGCCTTGATTTCTTCACGCGCTTGGTTCGCTATATTGCTCAGTTGCGTCCGATCATTACAAACGTTGGTCACCGCATGGGCAACGATCAGATGGTGTTTGTCGTCGACAGCTGTTTGTACGTTGTAGCCAACCGTTCCGGTGCCTCTGCCGCTCGTGGCCATTGAGCGTGCATCTGGGTCTGTGAGGGAGATCTGCTGATCTGGACTGTCGTGGAGCTGCGCCTCGATGTCCTTGAGTTTCTGCATCTGCTTTTTCAGTGTTTCTATCTTTTCTTTAAGCCGCTCTGCTTTGGCCTCGGCTACTTCGGGCGTTGCCCGATCCGCCGAATCCATCGCCGCCAGATATCGATCAATGCTCTGCTCGATCTGCTGCATGCGTGCCTTCACCTTGCCCTGAGTGAAGTTGCGGTCGCGATTATTGACGGCTTTGAATTTGCTGCCGTCGATGGCGATGATCGATTGGGAGAAGAGATTGAGGTTGCGACAAAGAACTACGAACTGACGGCATACGCTGCGAATGGCTTTGCCGTTGTCCTTGCGAAAGTCGGCAATGGTTTTGAAGTCCGGAGCCAAACGCCCCGTTAGCCACATCAACTCGACGTTGCGCTCAGCCTCACGCTCAAGCCGGCGGCTGGACTGAATCTGATTGAGGTAGCCGTAGATATAGATCTTCAGCAAGACCGCTGGGTGGTAGGCCGGACGCCCCGTCGCGGCAGGATCGACGCCCTCAAACCCAAGTGCGCCCAGGTCGAGTTCATCGACGAAAACGTCGACCACTCGCACTGGATTTTCTTCGGCTACGTAATCGTCCAGACACTCCGGCAGCAAGGTGACTTGCGTCCGGGCCTCGCCTTCAATGAATCGCTTCATGATCGCCCCTGCTACGATCTCGACGATGAAAAGGTTAGACGATTACTGGCCCTTTCTCACAGCCTGGCCCCAAAGAGGACGTAAGCTTGCCCCTCATCTCGTGGCATAGCAGCATAGTGAGAATTTACTCCTTCGCTATCACCTATCACGCACCTCCAAGGTCACCATGTCCATAAATCTTGATGAGCTACTGAAAACCGTAGACGACGAACAATCATTCATCGGCTTCATTGAAGCTCTAGGTATGGATTTCGCCGAGGAGCGTTTGCTGGAGGAGACCTCTCCGTCGTCTCCCTATGGACCGGGGGCGTTGGGGTGGGAAATCAACTGAGCCAACCGATCATTGATCAGTGCTTGTTGCGAGCTGAAAAGTAGGCATTGTGCGTTGAAAACACTAAGTTGCTATCCGGACCAATTAGCTCGACAACGAACGGTCTTTGCTGCTGGAGCGGCGAATGGCCGCTCCTGGCCGATTGTGTTGAAAAAGTCGGCCATGGTTTCCGCAGCTGAAAAGTACGCGTCCGAGATTGAAATCTTTACTTTCGTCAGAGGTTTTCAGACGCAGATTTCACGTAGCAGCGTGTAAAAAAGGCGTTTTCACCGGTCAATGATCAGGCAGTTTTGGATGGCCGACTTTTTCAACAGAATCGGCCGTTCTCTGCCGGTCATGTCTCCACAAGTCTTGCTGGTCAAATACGGTGCACATGACTGGTCAACTCGAAAGCAAATGGGGGGCAACCTCGTGCAATTACCCAACTGTGATCTGAATATGGCCGAGAGCAAAATTCTCATGCTCTGAGGAATCCATTCAAAGCATCTGGTCAAGTCCCATGCAAACAGCTGGTCAGGTCCAATGCAAATGGGTGGTCATGCGCCTCTGAATGTGGGTTGTCGATTCAGTCTTCCCGTCTGCTTTCTCCTCTGCGTCCGCGTCAACCAACCGTATGCGTGCGGAGAACATACCTTCCTGAGCTCAAAGCCAAAGGCAATGGTGTCCACCTAAGTTGAAGTGGACAGTTTTAGCTTTATACAAACGCAAGGGTGTCAGAAAAAAGAAAGGGTTTGGTGGCTACTGCCTGTCGGCCTCGCTAGTTAGCGCCAGTGTAAAAGTGGCGTTCGATCAAGATCGAACGCCATTGAATATTCAACATTCTGCTTGGCAGGTCTAACTCGGTGTCTGGGGCACTTGGGGTTCATGACTTAGCCATGGGTAATGCCCGCTACCTCGTCCTTTGCGGCTTCAATAACCCGCTGCGGATATGTGACTAGCAGGTCTTGTGGTCGCTCGCCTCCAAGCAGGCTGCTGACTGAGGCAAACCAGTACGCCATGCCCCAACTGCTCTTCTTGGTTGCCAAGATCTTGATGACTTCCCGCATCACTGGAAGCGGGCGATACGCGGCGTCCTTATCGAGCCCGTAGACGGGGAAGTAATCGCAACCGTTGTGCCGGATCGCGAATAAGCGATTGTCTCGCTTCCATTTGTTGGGTTGCGAGCTGGGGTTGCGCGAGCTGTACTGAGCGAGATGCGCGATCTCATTGGCCGTCACCCAGTCGTTACTTTGAAGGATCTCGGTTTTCGCCTGTGCCTGCATTCGGGCCTCGCGCAGTAACGTCGACGGCACCGGCTGCTTAGGCACCATCAGGGCGACGATGGAAGCAATCGTATCGGCAGGGAGGGGGTGCAGGCGGGCGCAGAATGCTTGGGTGAGCATGTCTATGGAGCATACGTAGGCATCGACCATTTCCTGTGATTTCGCATCCACGGTAATGACAATCTTGTACCTAGAACCCTCAGCGTCTTGAGGTGCGGATTCAATTTCAATCACAGGCGATTCTCGATCGGATACCAACGGTATCGGTATTGAAAGTCATACTGACCTCCGAAAGTTATCGGCGCGATCAAGTTTTGCCAATAACCTATCTATCTTTGAAGGTTGGTTGTCGCAATCACCGCTTGGCAGTAACAACGGTACCTCCTTTGAACTCGGCTGGGGGCATTGATGTTGGTGCTTACTCCGAATTGATCCAGTTGCTGAGTGTCGCTGTACAGATCAGCAAGATGTCGACTTAATCCGGGATTCTCTATAACCGTTCACAAGTGTCGCGTTCGCCCGTACAGTAAATACGGCTCAGTGTCTGGAGAGTTCTCTGGAATCCTATCAGTATAAATACCATTTTCTGTTTCATAGCTATAACCGAAATCCTGAGTCGTGTGGTTAATCATTAATTTAGCGCATATAAGTGTTTCAACCGACCATCCTCCGGAATTTGTCATTTTTTCCGGTAATGCAATAAATACACGATCAATACCTACTTTTTTGCTGAACGAGTATGTGGTTAAAACCTCTTTCAACTCTTTGGCATCGGAAACGATAGAGAGCCGGCGGCTGGTTTTCAGCTCGTCGCCGTGCCAATAGAAAATAAGGAAAATCGGATTGTCACCATCGTACTCTACGCGACGGGCGGTACGCTCCACGTCCTCAAAATGCTCACTGGTCCCCAGTACATCCCAGAGCATTCCGAACTGATCCACTACGTTGAACATAAGCTCTTTCTTACTCCTAAAAATTTCCCAACAAATTCACATTATACTGTGAAGACTGTGGCGGCAAGGTGGACCACAGTTCCTCCCCTCAATGGAGGGGTTTGTGAACGTCGCAACAGCTTTTGGTTTGGTCTTACGAACTGTGAGGAAGCGAGCAAGCCTCACGCAAGAGCAACTGGCTCTTCAGTGCGGTTATCAACGGAACTACATCAGTTTGATGGAGCGCGGACATAACCAGCCTACCTTAGAAACGCTTCTGTCTCTCGCTAACGCTCTACGTTGCGATCCTGCTGATTTGGTGGTGGACACAGTCCGTGTGTTGGCATCCGGCTGCCCTAGCGATTAGACCGTCTATGATCAAGCTGGTACGGCGTTTAAATTTCCCGCTATCCGATTTGTTTTCAGAGCCATTGCCTCCTCGAAGCCATTGTCGATTGGATCGCAAGCTGCATTTGAAGCGTTCAGCTATGAATAACGAAGGCGACCCGCAAACAGCCAGCACAGCTCGGTATCTGGTGCGGCAGAAAGGGCTTCGTCCAAAAAACGGCGGGCTTTCTGAAGACGTTTTGCTGAGAAGCAAACACGCTTAAACCGACACTGCTTGGCCAGGAACCACTTTATTGTTCTGCTTTGCGCTTGCCTTACTAGGCACGTAGGTCAAATACGCCTGGTGTCAGTCCGTTTAGCTTGATTAGTACCAGGCTGTGGGTGTTCAGTTAACGAATCGCGCAGAGAGACGGTGCGAGGTCGGTTCGACTGGAAGCGCTAGCTCAGTCTGGTTGATTTCCCGTTCCTCAAGATCCAGTTGGAGCTAGTCGATAATCATCTCCCGATGCTCGAAGCAGTGTATGCGTCCGGCCAAGTCATCTACCCATGTGTTGCCCTAGCACCTACCTTGTTAGGAAGCAGCGGTGTATGAGTTCGACTGCAGCGTCTCCGTTCGCCTCATACAAGCCGCAAGCTGGCCTGGTCCGTAAGCGAATGAAACTTGAAATAATTTTAGAAGGCCTGGCCGAGTCGCTGTTGCTCGAAGTCACCTCGTTCCCAAGCGACCAGAAAATTCTTATATTTCGAGGCTTCAATCTCGTACACGGCAACCTCCGTAACTTCAGCGAGCCCTTACCGACAAGCTTCATTTTTTGAATTGATGAGCCTCGCATAGTGGACGTTATGGGTAAATTCAGCTCCGGGGCTTCGCTATTTCGGCGCTAAATTCGTCGATCACGACGGCAAAGCTACCATAGCGTCATATTATGCGAACTATCGGATCACCTCGTGGGGCTCTGCCCGATGCTTTTCACCACCGTGGAACTTGAGGACAGCTGAAATTGAGGCTGCCCTTCGACAGGCAGAAAAATGACTTTATAGACGATTATAGAGTGATTATAGAGTGATGATAGAATGGCCCCTCAGCGAGCCTCATCAGCCTCGAACGGCCTCAGGTGAATGGCTTCTTCTGCATCGATACGAATTTTGGCACGTGCAACAATAACCAACGCCTCGGCAATCCAAGCCGCGTCACCGGTGTCATAAGCATCAGCCAAAGGCCTCCACCATTTCCCAGCTATCCAAGTAATCCACTGGGTCAAAAACAGTAATTTTCCTAAGCGTCCGCTGAAGAAACCTTAAGTGACTCAGGCCGGCACCCATTAATGCGGCAGCAGTTGATCAATCTCACTGGCGCGCTGCGTTGGCACCAACGCTTGAAGTTGCTCAGCATCCAGCTCCCATCTCGCAGCATTGTCGAATGCCGGGCCAGTGAAACTTGCCTTGGTTCAATCGGCGAGCAGCCAGCCAGACTCCAAACCCGTCATGCACCAGCACTTTCATACGAGTGGCTCGGCGGTTGGCAAACAGATAAGCGCAGTGCGGCTTCGCCGCACCGAACACCGCGATCACCCTGGCCAGCGCAGTTTCAGTGCCGGCACGCATGTCCATGGGCTCGGTGGCAAGCCAGATGGCCTCGATGCGAATCATTGCGTGAGTCCACGGACAAAGCGGGCACAGCCTTTAGGATCAGACGTTAGCCATTTCACGAACATTGATTGCTCGCCAAATGGCAGCTCAATAATCGCCGACCCTTCTGCCTGCTGTTTGGGTGTAGGTCTCAACGGAACGAAAGCCGGCAACGCCGCTGGCAGCTGATCTCGGTAAAGCGGTAGCCACTTGGGGATCACGTTGGCGTTGATGCCGTGGCTGATGGCAACACTGTATAGGGTGCGCCCGGTTGCAGGCATTCCTGAACAACCTGGGCCTTGAAGAGTTTCGGGTAAAAGCTTCGTTGGCGCATGGAAGTCCTGACGTTAAGGGTGATCGCGTTCGCTCAAATATACGCGCACACCATCGCCCTTAATGCTGGAGTTCGGAAGGTGTGTTGGCTGGACGCTTAGAGCGCCAGTTAAAGCTGGCAGAGGATAGTCGATGAAAGTTCGATACTGGTAAGAAATGGCGAATCAACCAGACCCCGAGTCATGCACGTTGCACCGCGAGGTGCAGGGTGAAGCGTTGACAGGGGAAACCGATGGGCCAGCCATTGAGCCGCGTAATCAGGAATTCGGGATGCCGATGCTGTTAAGCGAAGCAGAAGGCAATACGGAGCATGGCGTTATACGCCAGTCATGCTCTGATCCCGCGCGGTCGGAGACCCTGTGCACGTCGGGAAGTCCTTTGCACAGAAACTGGGAGATCTCAGCGGTGCCCGATGCGCAAGCACCGGGCGGAGCAGGAAAGGCCAAAAGCCGTAACCCTGCTGCCCACGCTGCTGAGAAGTCGGATACGTCCGTAGTACCTGAGAAGCCATAGAACAAAGGGCCGATCCCTGCGGAGATAGTAGAGGAAAGGGACGTAGCCAAGGGAAACAACGACAGGCCTCCCGCGCCCCGGACACAGAGCCGGATCAGTTGCGAGTCGATGGGACTTGAAGGTGTACGTGAAGCAGCCCGAAGGAACAAGGGCATGCAGTTCACGGCATTGCTGCACCACATCACACCACAGTTATTGGCGCAGAGCTTTTATGCCCTGCGCCGCGATGCTGCGGTGGGCGTGGACGGCATGTCGTGGCGAGACTATGAGGAAGGTCTTCTCCAGCGTGTGACCGAGTTGCACGGAAGACTTCACAAAGGAGCCTTCCGGGCAACGCCATCGCGGCGGGTCTACATTCCCAAAGCCGATGGCAGGCAACGCCCGTTGGGTATTGCTTCTTTGGAGGACAAGATCGTACAGCAGGCGGTTGTTACCGTTCTGAATTCGATCTATGAGGAAGACTTTCTTGGATTCTCGTATGGGTTTCGACCGGGCCGCAGTCAGCACGATGCGCTGGATGCGTTAACGGTCGCGCTGAAAAGCCAAAAGGTGAACTGGATACTTGATGCGGATATCACGTCGTTCTTTGATGAGATCGACCATGAATGGATGCTGATGTTTCTGGGGCACCGGATTGCAGACCGGCGCTTGCTCGGGCTTATCTGCAAATGGCTTCAAGCGGGTGTTGTGGAGGATGGCCGTAGGGTAGCTGCGACCAAGGGGACGCCCCAAGGCGCAGTGATATCACCGCTCCTGGCGAATATCTATCTTCACTACGTGCTGGATCTATGGGCAAGGCAGTGGCGCGAGCGCCACGCCCGTGGCGATGTGATTGTCGTGCGCTACGCGGATGACAGTGTGGTGGGGTTCAGGACGAAAGTGCAGGCTCAGCAGTTTCTGGTGCAGTTGCAGGAACGGTTGGCCAGGTTCGGCCTATCGCTCAACGCCTCGAAAACACGACTGATCGAGTTTGGTCGTTTTGCTGTGACGAATCGCAGGAAACGAGGTTTGAGAAAACCGGAGACTTTTGATTTCCTGGGTTTCACCCACTGTTGTAGTGTCAGCCGACGGGGTGACTTCCAAGTACTGCGGCTGACCGTCAAAAAGCGTATGCGTGTGACGCTTCTTGCTATCCGCGAGGAGCTGAGTCGCCGGCGTCATGACCTTGTCCGGGTTCAAGGGCAATGGCTCAAACGTGTGGTAAGCGGTTACTTCAATTACCACGCGGTACCGGGGAACCTGATACGTCTTGGTGGTTTTCGTTTGGCGGTGTGCCGTCTCTGGCGGCAAGCCCTTAAGCGTCGCAGCCAGCGTAATCGGCTTCAATGGTCACGTTACGGACGCCTTGCCGATCTCTATATCCCGAGACCTAGAAATGCACACCCTTACCCTGAGGATCGCTTTGCGTCACATACCCGAGGCAGGAGCCGTATGCGGTAGTTCCGCACGTACGGATCTGTGCGGGGGGTGGCAGGTGACTGCCGTTCCTACCGCGACCGAAGCTGTAACCGAAATGTGTGCTACGCGGCTTGGCGATCGTCATTTTCAACCGCTTGTGGAACCATTTGTAGCTATCTTGGCAGTCGTGGTTAAGCTAATCAGGAGTATGACGGTAAGCGTATTTTTTTGGTCACTCACCAAAAACCTTCAACGTAGAGGTGCATTGCAGGGATGCATAAAATTATTTGAAATCTGCGCGCCAGCGACTATCCAAGCCTTTCAAATGGTAACCGAGTTACTCATTTTTCCGCATTTTGGCTGAATTATGTCTCTTAATGAGTAATTTCGTTACGCGCCGTGCCCGGCATGGACACATCCTCACAACAGTGATTCGCAAAAAGCTCTCAATAAAAAATTAATTTGAAATCATAGTTGATTGTTTTTTATAGATTTTTTGTATTTCATGAAAAAAATTATTCATTGAATACCACTCTGGCCTCTGGCTTGCATCAGCCTGTATATACAGGATGATGTAAGTGCGCTCTTCATTTTATTCCTGTCCAAACAAACAAGCGCACAGGAGTTGAACCATGTCCCACAGCAAATTCCGCGACGTTGTTATCCGTGCATCACGTGGTAATCAGCTAACCGCCAAATCGTGGTTGACCGAAGCGCCGCTGCGCATGTTGATGAACAACCTCGACCCTGAAGTCGCCGAGAGCCCTAAAGAACTGGTGGTTTACGGTGGCATCGGTCGTGCGGCGCGTAACTGGGAATGCTACGACAAGATCGTCGAAAGCCTGACCAACCTGAACGACGATGAGACCCTGCTGGTGCAATCCGGCAAGCCGGTCGGCGTGTTCAAGACCCACACCAATGCCCCACGCGTGCTGATCGCCAACTCCAACCTGGTGCCACACTGGGCGAGCTGGGAACACTTCAACGAACTGGACGCCAAAGGCCTGGCCATGTACGGCCAGATGACTGCCGGCAGCTGGATCTACATCGGCAGCCAGGGCATCGTCCAGGGCACCTACGAAACCTTCGTCGAAGCCGGTCGCCAACACTACAACGATGATCTGAAAGGTCGTTGGGTCCTGACCGCAGGCCTAGGCGGCATGGGCGGCGCTCAACCTCTGGCCGCGACCCTGGCCGGCGCTTGCTCGCTGAACATCGAATGCCAGCAGGTCAGCATCGATTTCCGTTTGAACAGCCGTTATGTCGACGAGCAGGCCAAAGACCTCGATGACGCGCTGGCTCGCATCGAAAAATACACCAAGGAAGGCAAGGCGATTTCCATCGCGCTGCTGGGTAACGCCGCTGAAATCCTGCCGGAAATGGTTCGTCGTGGTGTGCGCCCGGACATGGTCACCGACCAGACCAGCGCCCACGACCCGCTCAACGGTTACTTGCCCGCCGGCTGGACCTGGGAAGAGTACCGCGCTCGTGCCAAGACCGAGCCGGCTGCCGTGGTCAAAGCCGCCAAGCAATCGATGGTTGTACACGTTAAAGCGATGCTGGATTTCCAGAAAATGGGCATCCCGACCTTCGACTACGGCAACAACATCCGTCAGATGGCCCAGGAAGAAGGCGTGGAAAACGCATTCGACTTCCCAGGCTTCGTACCGGCTTACATCCGTCCACTGTTCTGCCGCGGCATCGGTCCATTCCGTTGGGCTGCACTGTCGGGCAACGCTGAAGACATTTACAAAACCGACGCCAAGGTCAAAGAGCTGATTCCGGACGACGCCCACCTGCACAACTGGCTGGACATGGCCCGCGAGCGCATCAGCTTCCAGGGGCTGCCGGCACGTATCTGCTGGGTTGGCCTGGGCCTGCGCGCCAAGCTGGGCCTGGCGTTCAACGAAATGGTGCGCAGCGGTGAATTGTCCGCGCCCATCGTGATCGGTCGTGACCACCTGGACTCCGGCTCGGTCGCCAGCCCGAACCGCGAAACCGAATCGATGCAGGACGGTTCCGACGCTGTGTCCGACTGGCCACTGCTCAACGCGCTGCTGAATACGGCGAGCGGCGCGACCTGGGTTTCCCTGCACCACGGCGGCGGCGTCGGCATGGGCTTCTCCCAGCACTCGGGCATGGTGATTGTCTGCGACGGTACTGACGAAGCGGCCGAGCGTATTGCTCGCGTGCTGCACAACGACCCGGCGACCGGCGTCATGCGTCACGCCGATGCGGGTTACCAGATCGCCATTGACTGTGCCAAGGACCAGGGGCTGAACCTGCCAATGCTTTCGAACTGACAATAATAGTTTGGTCTTCAAACACCGCCCTAGGCGTGCATTTGAAGTGTTCCCAATGGTATTGAGAGCATGGGGTATTCCTAGTGGTGTGAAATACACTCGTCCATGCTCCCCCCTTCTCCTGAGATCAGCGGAGCTAGTCATGATTTCTCAACGCAGCGCAGCCTTGTCAGTATCAAATATTCATAAAGCTTTCGGCGCAAGCAAGGTGCTGAACGGAATATCGATGGATGCGCATAAAGGGGATGTAATCTCCATTCTCGGGGCTAGTGGGTCAGGCAAAAGCACATTGCTTCGTTGTATCAATTTGCTGGAGACTCCAGACGAGGGCTCCATTGTGGTAGATGGTGAAACCATCGAAATGAAGCGCCGCGGTGATGGAGGTCAGTCGCCGCGCCACGTTCGGCAAGTAGAAAAAATTCGTAGCAAATTAGGAATGGTTTTTCAGGGTTTCAATCTCTGGTCGCACATGACCGTTTTGCAGAACGTTATCGAAGGTCCACTGCACGTGCTGAAGCACTCACGTTCGGAATGTGTAGAGGAGGCCCACAGGTTGCTGCACAAGGTGGGGCTTTATGAGCGGCGCGATTCTTATCCTGCTCATCTTTCTGGTGGTCAGCAACAGCGGGTGGCGATCGCACGGGCATTGGCCATGAATCCCCAGGTGATGTTGTTTGACGAACCCACGTCTGCACTCGACCCTGAGCTGGTGGGGGAGGTGCTCCGAGTAATGCGGTCGTTAGCGGAAGAGGGTCGCACGATGCTAGTGGTGACGCATGAAATGGGCTTCGCACGTAATGTCTCGAATCGTGTGTTGTTCATGCAAGACGGCAAAATCGACTGCCAAGGTACCCCGGCCGAGCTGTTCGAGGGGCTGCCAACGGATCGTTTTCGACAGTTTGTATCCAGTCATCAAGAGCGCAGCGCTGGGTGATCTCTGCGGTGGTTCAAATCTTGATAGTTCCTACACGATAGAGCTAGGCGAAAGCAGAGCTAAATTCGTAGGCGACGTTTGTCCGTGGATGTAGTAGTGCGTCTCGGTATGCAGAAACGAGTCCATTTTCAAGCAATCTCAGGATGGCGAATGCGGAGAATGGCTCGCGTTTCGGGCAGCATATTCAGCGACGTTTGACGCTGTCGCCGCTCAGGTCCGGCAGGGGGTTGAATATGCGGATTGATACAAGCTGTAAAGCAGGGCGTGCTCGTTGTCTGAATGCATAAATTTATACTTGCATTGGATGAATAGATAGTTACAATTCCTTTTAGTGGCTTGTAAAACGCTACACATAAAAATAATTTTGGAGCGCATCTATGCTCGACTCAACCGCTGACCGACTACGTCTTCGCATTGGCGTCGATTCTGGAGGCACCTTCACAGACATATGTATGTTTGATGAAATCAAAGGCGAAATTTCTGTCTGGAAGGTGAGCAGTACCCCTCAGGACCCTTCTATGGGCATCGAAGTCGCAGTCGAGCAGGGGTTGCGAGAAGCCTCACGAGTTTCCGGTCGCGCTGCGGATGTCCATTACTTTGGTCATGGCACGACAGTTGCGACCAACGCTCTTATTGTGGGCCGAGGTGCGGAAACGGGCCTTATCACGACGGCAGGCTTCCGCGATATTCTTGAGTTGCGTCGTCAGAAGCGGGACTCGCTCTACGACTTGCAGATGGAAAAACCAAAGCCCATTGCTTCACGCGATAGATGCTTTGAGGTGGACGAGCGGGTCTTGTTTGATGGGGCTGTTTTCAGAGAGTTGGATGAAGGTGGTGTTCGTGCTGTTGCGCGGAAGCTGCGTGATGAGGGTATCCAGTCAATCGCGATCTGCTTTCTGTTCAGCTACGTCAACCCAGAGCATGAGCTTCGCGCCAGACGAATCGTCGAAGAAGAGATTCCTGGCGCCTACGTCACCCTTTCGCACGAAGTTGCGCGGGAGTTCCGTGAATACGAACGGTTTTCTACTACCGTTGTGAATGCTTACCTAGGTCCGGTCATCAAGAACTATCTACAACGCTTGAAGCCGAGGCTTGCCGAGATTGGCGTCGCGTCGCCCGTGCATCTGACTCAGTCCAACGGTGGGATTATCTCATCCGAATCGGCACAGCGTTTTCCGGCCAGGACAGTGCTTTCAGGTCCCGCCGCAGGCGTGATGGGCACTCTTGCCATCGCGAAAACAGCTGGGTTCGATAATCTGATTACGTTCGATATGGGGGGGACCTCTACGGACGTATCGCTTATCAAAGATGGCACTCCAAGCATTTCGAACTTGGCTATCGTCCATGGCCATCCGCTTAAGCTTCCGATGCTTGATATTCACACCGTTGGTGCTGGTGGCGGCTCAATTGCATATGTTGATGCGGGTGGTCTTTTGCAAGTCGGGCCGCGTAGTGCCGCAGCAGATCCCGGACCTATTTGCTTTGAGCGCGGGAACGACGATGAGCCGACTGTGACCGATGCAAACGTCGTCCTCCAAATTCTGAACCCGGTTGCTTTGCTCAATGGACGTTTACCTGTCAATCGGGCGAAAGCTGAAGCGGCTATCGCGAGACTTGGAGAACGGCTCGGATTGGGCGTAATGGAAACTGCGCAAGGTATTATCAGCGTAGTGATTGCTAACATGGCAAAGGCTATCCGAGTGGTCTCTGTTGAACGCGGACATGACCCTCGCGACTATGTGATGTTTGGCTTCGGTGGCGCCGGCCCGATCCACTCCTCGCGATTGGCGCGTGCGCTCAACATGCCGAAAATCGTTATACCCAAGTATCCAGGGATTATGTGTGCGCTAGGCTTGTTGTTGACCGATCTGCGCACGTCCACATCGTTGACTCGCCTGCTTCCTCTTCAAGAAAGCAGCTGCAAAAGCCTAGAAACAGGTTTCGCAGAATTAGAAGTAGATATTGCCCACTGGTTTGAAGAAGAGGAGATTGAAGAGGAGCGCCGTAGAGTCGAATGGTCCTTGGACATGCGCTACGGCGGTCAAGGTTTCGAATTAGCTGTACCTTGCCCTGTAGGCAAATTTGATCGCGACACGATTGAGGCGTTGCGCCAAGCATTTGAAGATGCCCACCTACTTGCGTATGGATACATCGCGAAGACAGAGCCAATCCAAGTGACCACACTTCGGATTGCTGCTGAAGGCCGTGTAGAAAAAGCGAAATTCCCAACCCAGCCGGTATCTGTCTCGAGAGTTGAAGATGCTGTCGATGAAGTTAGGGACGTTTGGATTCCTGAGTCTGGCGGGTTTACGTTGTGTCCCCTGTACGACAGAGAGAAGCTGGGACCAGGACATGCCATTGATGGTCCCGCCATCATCAATCAAATGGACTCAACGACCCTGATTCTTCCCGGCCAGATTGCGCGTGTCGATTCTTACCTCAATCTGATTATCGAGGAGCGTGTATGAACCTCAATAAGTCGACCTCAGTCTTGCAGTCGGAAAATCAGTACGCTGTGAAGCTTGATCCAATTACTGTTGCAGTCATCGGGAGCGCGCTTTCAACCATTGCGGAAGAGATGGGTAAGGCGGTTATCCGAGCGGCATATTCTACGAACATCAAGGAACGTCAGGACTGCTCAGCTGCGCTGTTTGACAACGCCGGAAATACGATAGCCCAAGCTGAACACATTCCTATTCACCTTGGTTCACTGCTGGGGATCGTTGCATACGTGATTGAGCACCACGATATGTCAACGGTTCGTCCAGGTGACGTTTTCATCGGTAACGATGCATACACGGGTGGGGGGACTCACCTGAACGATATTGTCCTGATGGAGCCAGTGTTCTTCAAGGATGAAATGGTTGGATGGGTTGCCAACCTCGCTCACCATTCGGATTTTGTTGATCGCGGCCACGCTCATATCTTTCAGGAAGGGCTTCGTATCCCGCCGGTTCGACTTTATAGAGAAGGTAATCTCCAAGATGGCGTGATGGATCTCATCCTCCTCAACTGCCAAGTGCCCCATGAGCGTAAAAGTGACTTCCGCGCGCAGATGGCTGCCAACCGCCTCGGTGTCCGACGCTTTCAGGAGTTGTGCGAATGCTATGGCAGTCAACTGGTTGCTGATGTTTCTGCAGAGATTCTGAACTACACGGAACGTCGAACCCGTGCTGGCATTGCTCAGATCCCAGACGGCGTCTATGAGTTTCAGCATGAGTTTGACACGAATCTGATTGACGAAATACTGGACCTGAAGGTGCGAGCTACTGTCCAAGGAGACGACTTGTTCCTTGAGTTTCCGGATGCTCCGCCTCAGGTGCGGGCACCTATCAATATGGTGTTTACCGCTCTGCAGGCAACGGTCTTTTTCGCAGTCAAAGCATTGGTCGACCCTGGAATACCGGCGAACTCGGGATTTCATAGGCCAATCCACATTTCGGCTCCTGTGGGAAGCGTGTTGAACTCGATAGCACCTGCCGCTGTTTATAGCCGAACTGATATTGCCATGCGCCTGGTTGACATGATTTTCGCTGCATTTTCACCAGTATTGCCGGAGCGTGTAGCTGCCGCGTCCACCGGAGGCATCCTGCTTACAACTAGCGGTATGCACCCAAGAACCGGCAGATTCTATGTCTATAACGAAATGCAGGGCGGCGGTATGGGAGCACGGGCAGGTAAAGATGGGCTTGATGGAGTCCAGGTGAATACAACCAATAGTGCAAACCTGCCCATTGAAGCACTGGAGACAGAGCATCCGGTTATGGTCGAGTGCTATGAGTTTGTGCAGGACTCAGGCGGACCTGGCAAATTTCGCGGCGGAATGACGATGAGACGTCGTGTGAGAGTACTGGGTCATGTTGCGAACATCTCGGCTGGTGGTACGAATACCCGGCTGCCCCCGTACGGTCTTTTCAGTGGACATAGCGGTACTCCCGCCCGGGTCGAAATGCCTGACGGCGCTCCGCCACTCGATCGCCGGAAAAGTGTGCTTCAGGCCGGCCAAGCAGTGGGAATGGTTGCAGCAGGAGGAGGTGGTTTCGGTGATCCGAAACTTCGGTCGCGCGAATTAGTGATCCGTGACCTGAAGGAAGAGCGGATTTCAGAGGCTGCTGCCAGAGACATCTACGGGCTAGACATCTAGTTTCTTAGATGCGCGGCGTCAACGCGCTCAGTGCGCGAAGGCTAATTAGCAGATCCGGTCATCTAACAGGACATATCCACCATGAACGAAGTTAGCTTTATAGGGGTCGTTGGGTTCGGTCCAAACGGCTGGGGCATGACACTACTACATGGCGCCGCAGTGACGCTCGCTGTAGCCATTTGCGGGATGCTGCTTGGCATGGTTGTTGGCACCTTCGGAGCTTGGGCCAAAGTGTCCAATCGTAGGCCATTTGCAGGCATTGCAGGTGCTTACACCACTATCATTCGCGGTCTTCCAGACTTGCTGATTATTTATGTAATTTACTTTGGCGGGAGCGCGGTTCTCACTTGGATCCAGCCTCTGCTTGGTTCGTCCGGCTTCGCCAGCTTCCCTGCCTTCTTGGCCGGTACCATTGCGATCGCAGTCACATCGGGAGCGCAGGGGACCGAAGTACTACGGGGCGGATTCAATGCAGTCTATAAAGGCGAAATCGAAGCTGCCGTCGCGTGCGGTATGCCGCGGTATTTGCGCTTTCGAAGAATTGTGGCGCCATTAACATTAAGGCATGCGTTACCAGGGTTAGGCAATGTCTGGCTCAGTGCTTTGAAGGAATCTTCTCTTCTATCAGTGACAGGGTTGGCGGAGCTGATGCGACAAGCTCAGGTAGGAGCGGGCTCTACTCGGTTACCGTTTGATTTTTACCTGGCCGCTGCGCTGATTTATTTCATCCTGTGCACGGGTTCGACATTAGCGATTCAGCATGTCGAGCGACGCCACTCACTTAATCTGTTAGGGAGAGCGTGATGGACTTCCAATTTATCTATGAAACATTCATCCAGTTATTACCTGGACTGCCACTTACGGTTGGGCTGGCTGTAATAAGTGTTATTTTGGGTGGGCTCTTAGGGTTTGTGGTTGCTCTATTAAGTATGTCTTCTTTTCGATCAGTGCGAGCGATTGCGTGGCTTTACGTTCAGTTATTTAGAAGTGTGCCGCTATTGGTTCTACTGTTTATAATTTACTACGGTGTTAGCCAGTTTGCGGTTGTTCGTCAGAGTGTGTTCTGGCCTTTTCTTCGCGAACCATTTTGGTGCGTTCTTTTAGCGCTGACGATTAACACTTCTCCATATGCTGCGGAGATTATTCGTGGGGGGTTAAAGTCTGTTAGTCGCGGAGAGCTTGAAGCCGCCTCCGCGTGCGGAATGTCTCGGGTAATGCGGATGCGGAGGATAATTGTTCCGCTCGCGATGAGGCAAGCACTTCCTGCTTATGGGAATGAACTGATAGCTATGGTGAAAGCGACCGCCCTTGCGTCTTTAGTGACACTTATGGATGTCACAGGTATAGCTACCAGTATTGCTTCGCAGACATATCGACCAATTGAAGTGTATGTGTCTGCAGGGATAATCTACTTTGCTATGAGTTATATGATGACCCGCGTGGTGCGTTGGACTGAATATAAATTGAGCGCTAATTTGCGGCCGCCAGTTTTTGGACTTTCTCCAAGTATCAAGGAGAAGACAGCATGAGTAACGTTTATGTACTCCCGCCTTCTGCGGTAGAATTAACGAATATTCGTAAGCAATATGGAAGCTTAGAGGTGCTAAAAGGCATCTCGCTTCAAGCACGGGAGGGCGAAGTAGTCTCAATACTTGGGTCCTCTGGATCTGGAAAGTCGACATTGCTCCGCTGCATTAATTTGCTTGAAACTCCAGATACAGGAAGTATTGTGGTTGCTGGTGAGCGCATAGATATCTCATTTCGTGGGGGTAGTGCGCCGAGGCAATATAATAACAAGCAGATCGAAAGGATTCGCTCAAAGGTCGGAATGGTATTTCAAAGTTTCAACCTTTGGTCGCACAAAACAGTACTCGAGAATATTATCGAGGCTCCTATGTACGTACAGCGCCGTCCAAAAAAAGAGTGTTTGGAGGAGGCAAGGGAACTACTTGATAAAGTCGGCATATCAAATAAAGAAAACGCGTACCCGGCGCACCTATCTGGAGGCCAACAGCAGCGCGTAGCCATCGCTCGAGCACTAGCGATGCGCCCCGCTTTGATGTTATTTGACGAACCAACTTCAGCCCTAGATCCAGAGATGGTCGGCGAGGTGCTCAGGGTTATGAAGGGCTTGGCGAAGGAAGGCCGGACGATGCTTGTAGTTACCCATGAAATGGGCTTTGCCCGCGAGGCATCTAGCAGAGTGGTTTTCATGGATCAAGGTTTAGTGAAGGACGTGGGAACTCCAGATGAAATATTCGGTGGGACGCGTTCAGATCGACTCAAACAATTCCTTGCTGGATAATTTTGATAGTTGCAAAACACCCTAGTACTACTCTAAGAAGGCTAAAATAATGACTAGATCTTTCCCTGGATATGCGCGCCTGGTACTTGCTACGTCGGTATTGGCAGTAACGTTGGGTGCAAATTTTGGAGCAGCTGCGGAAGACGCGCCTCCGAAGGAAATTCGAATCGTGACAGAGGGTGGCTTTGTTCCTTGGAATTACACTAAACCTGATGGAACACTTGCTGGATTTGAGATTGATCTTGCGAACGATCTCTGTAATCGCATGAAGGTGAAGTGCACAATTTCAGCTCAATCATTTGATAGTATGATTTCTGCACTGAATGCTGGTAAGTTTGATGCCATTATAAACGATATGGCGGTTACGCCTAAGCGCGAGTTGGTTATTGATTTTTCCGTTCCCTACGCTGCCTTATGTTATACGTTTGGTACTCTGAAGGAGGGGGATTTGGCAGCGAAATTACCAGCGCAAGACAAGAGGGTCTCTTTGGCAGATGAAGCAGCTTCTACAACAGCGCTAGCTGAAGTAAAAAGCGCTCTAAGCGGCAAAACGGTAGGTACACTTTCCTCTGGAACCTCGGTCGAATTTGCTAATACCTACTTAAAGGGTGTTGCTGTGAGACAATACAAAAGTCCGGAAGCGCGGGATTTAGATATGCTCGCGGGTCGGGTGGATGCCGTGATTGGTGCTAAAGACTCTTTATTGGGCACAGCTGCAAAGCCCGGCAACGAGGGCATGGTGCTCGCTGGTCCGTGTTTTCACGGAGGCGTGGTCGGGAAAGGTGCTGCAGTTGGTTTGCGTAAAGGTGACACGCAGCTTAAAGCAATGTTTGACAAGGCGATTTTAGAAGCACGAGCGGACGGTACAATCAAAAAATTATCGGAGCAGACGTTCCACATGGACGTGACACCGATCGATTGACTTTTTGCATCTGTCCAAGTCTGTTGGTGCTGATTGAACTCGTCATCCTGGAGGTTGAAAGTTGACCTGGGAAGGAATGCTAGTTCTTACATTATTGATTGTGGATAAACTAATCAGCGGATTTCCACTGACAGACGCTACCGCGCGTGGACATGCAGTAGGGTTGAGACCGAATACACCAACCTCGTTCGCAGTGCTGCTACTGCAGACCGGTGCCCGACGACTGAGGCTAACCTAGGCGACGGTCTGTTCGACGCTCCTCGGTACTTAGCCGCGAACGGTCGTTGGGGGATTGGCTCTGACAGCAATATCAGCGTGAACCCTTGGTCCGAACTGTGTCTGCTTGAGTATGGCCAGCGATTGCTACACCGACGTCGCAACGTACTGGCCGAGGTCAATGCGCCAATGATCGCCGACCGGCTGTTCAGTCAGGCGGTGATCGGCGGCGCCGCAGCAACCGGCCGGCGGGTAGTGGGTTAGCTGTGGGGCAGCGCGCCGACTTTGTTGTGGTCGACCGTGATGCGGCCAATTTCGACCGGAACAATCCGCGGCAACTGCTCTTTGCGCTGGTGTTCTGTAAGCATGGCGGTAATCCGGTTCGGGACGTTTTCGTCGGCGGAAAAAAGTCATCAATAACGGCCAACATGCTTCGCAGAGTAACGCACTGCACGACTACCGCACTGCCCTTGCCGTATTGTTGAAGGAGGCTGTATGAGTGACGACGTAGTATTCACCGTGCAACAGGGTTTTGGTCCACTGCTGATCTCCATGCCGCATGCGGGAACTCAACTTCCCGACGACCTATGTCACCGATTCAGCCCTGTCGGGCTTGCCGTGGATGACACGGACTGGCATATCGAATCGCTATATGACTTTGCCACCGAATTGGGTGCATCTGTCCTACGACCAGTGTATTCGCGGTATGTAATCGACCTCAATCGCCCGGCCGATGGTGAAAACCTGTACCCCGGCCAGAACACTACCGGGCTATGTCCGCTCACAACATTTGACGGCGTGCCCTTGTACCTTGATGGACAGGCGCCAGACGAGGCGGAAATAACACGTCGCCTTTTTCGTTATTGGTGGCCATACCATCGCGCTTTGCAGGCAGAGCTCGATCGAATCAAAGCCGCCCACGGCTATGCATTGCTATGGGATGCCCATTCGATTCGATCGGTTATCCCCCATCTGTTCGATGGAGAACTTCCGGTGTTCAACTTCGGAACGGCAAACGCAACCTCGTGCGCCGCGGGCATTTCCGAGGCCTTACTGGCCTCCGCCAAGGACTCTGCGCCGGACTTGTCCGCGGTGTTAAACGGTCGCTTCAAGGGCGGCTACATCACTCGCGCCTACGGCAACCCTGCGCAACAGGTGCATGCAATTCAGCTTGAGTTAGCGCAGCGAAGTTATATGCAGGAGGTTGCACCCTATGCGCTGAGCGAGAGTTTAGTTGCTCGGTTGAAACCGGTGTTGGCTGCGCTTGTAGATCAGTTCATGGGTTTCAAGCCAGGCTAAGTCGGACCTGCTGATGACGGGTTCGTTGCAATGTTAGGTATAAAGCCGCTGAGCGGTCCAAGATCTTGCGCCCTAGAGTTTCCCCAAGTACGCGAAATAGCGCTACGCCGCTCGGCAGCCGGCTTCCCGTTATCGCCACGCAGAACTATTCATAAATAGAGAGATATAGATGAGTCAGGTTAACGTTTTGCGCGCGGCTAATTATCCGCGTATGTGCTGGAAAAACGGCGGTGGAAGCACCGAAGAAATTGCACGCGATACCGGTGATGACTTGGACAGCTTTGGGTGGCGTCTGTCGATTGCCGATATAGGTAAGTCGGGCGGATTCTCTACCTTTGCGGGTTATCAGCGGGTCATATCGGTGCTGCAGGGCCAGGGCATGACGTTGCGGCTCGATGGGCAGGATACACGACCACTTTTACCGCTGGACCCATATGCCTTCAACGGTGAGTGTGAGGTTTACTGCGCGCTGCTTGGGGGGCCGATTCGTGACTTCAATCTGATATATGCACCCGAACGCTTCAGCGCGAGGTTGCAATGGCTTGAGGGTAAACAGCGGTTTTTTAGTACGTCGAGTACGGTATTGATCTTCAGTGTGGCTGAGCACACCCAAGTCAAGTTGGGGAATGTCACGCCTGAATTTTTGGGGCGACATGATTGTCTGCTATTTGACCGTAACAGTGAATTGCATGAAATTGCTGTCACCGGTCGGTGCTGTGTGATCGAGTTGACTCCGCGCTGATCGGATGGATATGCCAGAACTGTAGTTTAAGGAAACTCAGAATACGTCAAAAAATATGCTGAAGTATTCCCTTAGCACCTTATACGAGCAGCCCGTTAGCCAGACAATGCGTCGGAAAATTCAAGCAAACACGCCGAGAACGATTCCTCGCCGAGATGGATCAGATGGTGCTCTAGAGGTGTCTACTAGTGTTGAACTGTAATGCCCAAAGACCGGTGATGGTCGAAAACTCTATCCACTGCGGAGCATTCGTATCCTTTCGGCGAAGTCATCTACTCAACCCTGCAATGCCAAGACATGGTGTGCACTTCATTTAACTGGATACTTCTTCTAGCCCTTATAAGTAGATTTCTCATCCCCTAACTCACCCTATTCCTTTGGTGCGCTACCTAATTGAATACGCTGCACAGCCAGTGGATCTGAAGCAAACTATGAAAACTAATGGTGATCCGATGACTTGCCTTATTTGTTCTGGTTCCGCAGATCGTATCCAGTGCGAAGGGCCATGGGAAGAAAGAGACTGCTCAGTTTGTGGACATTATAGGGTTTCCGATGAGCTCTTATTGATGCTGATGGAGCAGGGGCAAATTTTCGATGTGGACAAAATGAAGGCTTGGCTTACTGACAGGCACGAGGATGGAGTCACCCTTTCCATAGATATTTATAATGCGCTGCTGGTGCTTTAAGTGGTTAGAAGGCTAAAGCTTCTGCCGTAGACACCATGTAGGCAGATACCTTTACCGGACGCATACAAAAAAGCTGCATACTCAACTGTTGCCAAATAAGTTCTTCCTCAGCGATCCGGCTCTGGTGATAAACCCTTTATGAAATCTCGCCATTGCGTCAGATTCACGCATCTGAATCTTAGCTCGAGATTCACAGAAGACGCCACATTATGAGTTTTCGGGACTTGCGGGAAATGCATAAATTGGCGCCGGCGATCCTTACGATCATCAACGATTATTTGGTGGCAAAAGGTCTATCACGGGCGAGCAATTTGCCGGTATTGAAGCGATTCAGGCATATCATGCCATTTCCAACAAAACCTAACGGTGACGCCTATAAGAAGACAGTTGATGACACCAGGAGGCATAGGCCTCAACGTATAAACACTTTTCTACGCATAGATGACCGGTCACCTGCTTCTAGACGAGCCTCTCCTCCGTCTGGCATAGCATCGCACATAGCTTCCAGTAGAGCTGTAACTAGAAAAGCGCTAGAAACGCTGGAATCGAAAACCAGCGACGAACAAATGCGAGATGAAAGACTGAAGTCTGGAACGAGTCCTTGAGTAGGGAACGCGGGATCGGAAATTACAGCAAGACTGAGACCACTCTGCCTGGCGAATTGAAGTGCTTGTATTGTTTCGCGAGGATACAGTGGCATGGCAAAACAAAGAACACATGTGGCTCCCGCGCCCGCTGCCTGCTCAATCTGGTCTTCGGCAAGCGAACCACCATTAGTTATGAGCCGAACATCCGGGTGGACTTTAGCTGCAAAATAACCAAACTGAGTTGCAAGTCCCGCGGATGCACGGAGTCCTAAAACCACGAGTGGAGCGGATCCTGCGAGCGCGCCACCTAACTCTCTTATTTGGCTCATGTCCTCTAGTTGCTCTGACAGCTCTATGAGATTGCGTGCTTCTGCCGCAGCGGCGACCTGATACTTGTTGGCATTGTGAGTATTGGTGTTTGCCGTTGGGGAGGGTTCAGTGAGAGAACGAAGAGCACGCCGCATCTCTTGAAAGCCATCGAAGCCTAATGCTACTGCGAAGCGAGACACTGATGGCTGACTTACATTCGCCAGTTGGGCTAACTCCATACTAGTCAGATAACCTACGTCGGCGGCATGCTGCACCAAAATCTGCGTGATTCGGCGGTGAGCAGGAGTAAGGCGCCGGCCTTCAAGCCTTCGTTCAAGCTCGTTACGCAGTACCGTAGGATCAGCGGCAGCTTGAGGTCCTGGCGCATCAGACTTATTTTTCGGATTTCGAGCTCTGACAGCCAAGGTTGTCTCCAAGTTTGAGGGTAAATATTAGTAAGCTTGGCATGTTACTCGAAGGCGGAGCAAGATTGGTACCGCAAGTACACGATGACAAGACCACTAGACTTAGTTTTTTGCAAAAAATTGTGCCCCGACTTCACCATAGCATCATGCCGGTGAAGGACGGGGCGCTACGTGCGATCTATGAGCTAGGACCGCATCGCCTATTACTGAATGTAAATTTTCACGCTTTAGTCAAGATTCCGGCAATAGCCGCAACTTCCTCCGGCTGACGGTGAGGGAAGGCGACGCCCAGATTCCATGGGAAAATGAAGTGAATCCAGCGATGCATACGAATTACGTAGGTCATCATAGAGCCAGTGAGCTGGACGTATTCTTCTTTGGATTCCAAGGTGTCGAGGGCATCGCTATACATCTGCCCTACCTCATGCATATTCGTCAGACCCAAGTCAGTCATGAACTCGAACACGTTAAACGTACCGGTCAGAAACTCACGAGTCATCTTAATGAGCGTCTGAAGCTCTACATCCGGATACTGAGAAACCTTGAGAAAGCGATAGGTAACGTCTGCGCCTACCAACATCAAATACGCTTCGAGGTGGACCAGGACGCTAAAAGATTGTTGGCCGCTGCCGGCGCCGCTGTCGATGATGCCCCAGCGGATTTTCTGAATTTCTTCGGGTTCTGACAGCCATACGCGTTCGACTTGGCGATCAATCACCGCTTTCGCTTCGCGCCAGTTACCTTCAAATTTCTTAATGCCGGACATTATGAAGCCCTCCGAACGGTGATGTTGATGACACTCCGGCGCGGTTCGGTGATCGTCTGTGCGAAGACAAACTCGCCGAGTTTCTCCAGCGCTGGCAGGTCACTATCGAGAACTTGCCCGAATTTGTTGACTAGCGCGCTTTCAGTGATGGCGCCGTAGGTCAGGCAGATTGTTTGGCCTGGAGCGTACAGGTACACAGCGCCGGGCGAACGTTTCACCATATTCGACTTCCCCAAATGAACAATCTTGGTTGGCATCCAAATGGCCTCGCCAGAAATGACGACGTGGCCAAGCACGGAGTCAAGTGGCAATTGCTCAAGAACCTGTGCGATGACGTCAGGGTTTTCTTGGTTAAGCAGTTGGACACGGAACTTAATGTCCGGGCCCGGCGCGTGAAACTCGAGCAGGTTGGTTGACATGGGAACTCCATCGTTCTGAAAGTTTTTATTTGCGTTGCGAGACAAAGAATAAAACATTTCATTCAGCTGTGCAACGATTCTGACGAATGGAGGTGTTTGATAGGTTTGCGCAGTCGTTTCTTCAGTCTTTAACCCTTATAGAACGTGGCCTCTAGGAGATTCTTAACAATTCTTCACTTGCTGTTGAATGAAAAAATACATTCATGTATATTTCATTCATCGTTCATTCAGTCAAAGGGGAAATCGGCATGATTAAGCTAACACCTGGCAAACTCACCTTGAGCCAGCTGCGCCGTATTGCGCGTGAAAACGTCTCTCTCGAGCTCGACCCGGCCAGCTTCGATGCTATCGAGGCGGGTGCTCGCACCGTTCAAGCAATTGTTGCCAAAGGGGCACCTGCGTACGGCATCAACACAGGTTTTGGCTTGCTGGCAAGCACGCACATCCCTAGCGACCAGCTTGAGTTGCTTCAGAAGAATCTAGTGCTGTCACACTCGGTCGGTGTGGGTGAGCCAATGCCACGACCGGTGGTTCGTCTTTTGATCGCGCTCAAATTGTCCAGCCTTGGCCGTGGCAACTCTGGTATCCGTCTGGAAGTGATGGAAGCTATGGTCAAGCTCTTCAATGCTGACGTGCTTCCTGTAATTCCGGTGAAAGGCTCCGTAGGCGCCTCTGGTGACCTGGCTCCTCTTGCCCACATGTCAGCCACGCTGATCGGATTCGGTGAGGTGCATGTGAAAGGTGAGCGCATGAGTGCTCTCGATGGATTGAAACTTGTCGGGCTTGATCCGCTTACATTGCAAGCTAAGGAAGGGCTCGCGCTGCTTAACGGAACCCAAGCATCCGCTGCTCTTGCAATACAGAATCTGTTTGCGATTGAGGACCTATTTAGCACCGCTCTCGTTGCAGGTGCGCTGTCGGTCGACGCTGCGATGGGTTCAGTTGCACCTTTTGATCACCGTATTCATGCGCTTCGAGGTCATCAAGGTCAGATTGATGCTGCTGCAGCTTACCGAACTCTTCTTAACGGCTCTGAGATTAACCTGTCGCATGCTGATTGCGAAAAAGTGCAAGACCCGTACAGCCTGCGGTGTCAGCCTCAAGTTATGGGGGCTTGCCTCGATCAGATTCGGCATGCCGCCAACATACTGCTGATTGAAGCGAACGCGGTTTCTGATAATCCGCTGATCTTTCCAGAAACTGGAGAGGTTATCTCAGGAGGTAATTTCCACGCTGAGCCAGTGGCTTTTGCTGCGGATAACCTAGCTATCGCTGCCTGTGAAATCGGATCGATTGCGGAGCGTCGTATTGCACTTTTGATTGATGCAACGCTTTCTCGTCTGCCACCATTTTTGGTCAAAGATGGCGGTATCAATTCTGGGTTCATGATTGCTCATGTTACTGCTGCCGCACTTGCCTCAGAAAATAAGTCACTTGCGCATCCAGCTTCTGTCGATTCAATCCCTACCTCCGCTAACCAGGAGGACCACGTATCCATGGCGACATACGCCGCCCGTCGCTTGACCGATATTGCTGATAATGTGGCGCACATTCTAGCCATTGAGCTTTTGGCTGCAGCTCAGGGCGTGGACTTGCGTGCTCCTCATAAGACTAGCCCGACACTCCAATTGGCGATGAAAACAATCCGTCAAGAAGTCGCTCATTATGACGCTGACAGATACTTTGCTCCTGATCTTGTGGCAGCTTATTCATTGGTGCGAAACGGCAGTTTTGCCAAGTACTCACCTTACCCTTTTGCTTCGGCACTGTAAGCAATATAGCTAACAGCTATTTGCTATATGGCGGGTGGGAAGTTGCTAGTTAAGCCTGTAGTGAATAGCTTCGGCGTCTTGGAGGACTGCAGACTTTTGTGCTGGTCATATTAATTTGATTGGGTGTCTGCTGTTCGTTTGACTAATTCGAACATGCCACGGATGGCGGCGGGAAGGTTTAGCAGCCTTACGCTGGTAAGTATAAGTGCGCGTTGCCTTTAAACTTAGGGTGTTGATAAGAAGCTTAAATTGGTGCTTCCCCAGATATTGGGTTTCTACGGCAAGGTCATAATATTGAACAGCTGATTTAAATTTTGCTTCTGTATGAGAGTTGGATGGTCCATACGCCTACTGGAAAGGCGCAAGGCTTTTCTCGATGGTGTTTATACGTCGGGCTAGGGAAGTTGACAGTCCTACCGTGCGGGATGTCGATAGAGTGTTGTGTTGCACGAATAATAACCACTCGGTAAAAATAAAAAATCTGCCATAACTTAATAAGAGGCATGTTATGAGAGTGTTAATAGCGGTAGCGGCTACGATGCTGGTTTTGGGGAGTACCTACACATTTGCTTCGGATGTTTCGGAGTCTGACTTTGTCAAAAATAGTACGCTTAGCGTACTTAACCGAAATTATTATTTTGATCGGGATTACTCGGGAGACAAAGTCAAACAGAGCCAGCGCCGTGAGTGGGCGCACGGTATTATTGCTAAGTTCAGCACCGGATATACACCCGGCATAGTTGGCTTCGGAGTAGAAACAATCGGCATGCTCGGTTTGAAACTTGATAGCAGTTCCGATCGTATTGGTACTGGTCTTCTTGCTAGCTCAGGTAATGGCGTACCTGGGGTTGATGAAGCTCAAGACGAATACTCCAAGGCGGTAGGAGCAGTTAAGGTAAAAATATCAAATAGTGTTTTAAAGGTTGGCGGTCAGATTGTCAAAAACCCCGTTTTCTCGAACGGAGACTCCCGTTTGCTTCCCGAAACGGTGGAAGGCGTGACTCTGAGTAGCACGGACATTTCAAATCTTCTCATCGAAGCGGGTCACCTAACATCATTACGTCGTAGAGATCAGACTGATCATGCCTCGGGACCTTTGGAGGAAGCTGATTATGTTGGCGGTAAATATGATTTTACCAAAGAGCTCAAAGCTTCCCTATACGCATCGAGTATACAGAACTACTGGGATAACCGTTTTGTCGGTGTTGACTGGTCACACATTTTGGATGCTGACCAGACAGTAACCCTACAATACAATGCGTATCAGCAGAAAAGTATTGGGCATGAACTAGGCGGAGATTTAGATAACTTTGCGTTCAGTCTTCAAGGCAGCTACTCCTATCTCGGGAGTACCTTTACTGTAGCTGATCAGCAAACCCGCGGTCGAGGTGCTCATATGTACCTTATTGACGGGACGGACACTCTGTACTTAGCCAACTATATTCAGATAATGGACGGTGTTAACGAAGACGAAAAATCTTGGCAGTTAAGGTATGACTTTAACTTTGCGCAAGTTGGTATCCCAGGCCTGACATTCATGACACGTTATGCGGCGGGTAACAACATCAAAGTGTCAAGTGCAGAAGATGACGGTAGAGAGTGGGAGACTGACTATCAGTTAGGTTATGTAGTGCAAAGCGGTCGCGCGAAGGGGCTGAGCGCGCGAGTTCGTTATGCCGACTATCGCAGCGACTTTAAATCAGATATAAAAGAGCTGCGTCTTATTACAGAGTACCCGCTTAACATTTTTTGATTGCGAGTAAAGCTTCGAGAGTCCCTCCACTGGCATCGAAGTATCTTTTGCCGCCCATCATTGGGCGGTTTTTTTTTAAAAATATTTGGTGGTTTTCGCATGATCTATAAGTGCTGGGTGCTGCTGGTTGAGTCTCAAGCGACTCTTTTAAGTTAGCTTGTTACTTTGTTTTCAGATATGGGTAGTGTCTCAATTTAAAAAATAACTTTAAAAAATTCGAGGTGGAAGATGGCTAAGGCCGCAGATGTTGTAGTGCAATGCTTGGAGAACGAAGGAGTTGAGTATGTTTTTGGTATTCCAGGCGAGGAGAATTTGGATCTTCTGGAGTCACTCAGATGCTCAACTATCAAATTGGTGCTGACACGCCACGAACAGTCCGCCGGATTTATGGCTTCCACATATGGTCGTCTCACGGGCAAGACCGGTGTCAGTCTCGCGACGTTAGGCCCCGGTGCAACGAATTTGGTGACTGCCAGTGCTTACGCCTATCTGGGGGGGATGCCGATGCTCATGATCACTGGGCAGAAGCCCATCAAAAAGTCTAAGCAGGGGCGCTTCCAGATCCTCGATGTGGTTGGGATGATGCGGCCGGTTACTAAATACACGCATCAGTTAGCTTCCGCGGACAACATTCCTTCTCGAGTACGTGAAGCTTTTCGCTTAGCTGAAGAGGAGAAGCCGGGCGCTGTGCATCTTGAGCTCCCAGAAGACATTGCAGCTGAGCATACGGACAACCGGCCAATCAAGCCCAGTTTGCACCGCCGTCCGGTTGCCGAGCATAAAGCTATTGAGGCCGCTGTCTGCAAGCTTAAGGCTGCGCACAGCCCGATCTTGGTTATCGGAGCTGGTGCCAACCGTAAGATCACCGCGAAGGTCCTTAGGCAGTTGATCGATAAGGCTGGGATACCGTTCGTAACCACTCAAATGGGAAAGGGGGTAGTAGACGAGCGCCATCCACGTTTCCTTGGGAACGCTGCTCTATCGGCGGGTGACTTTGTACATCGCGGTCTAGAGGCTGCTGATTTGATCGTCAATATCGGGCACGACGTAATTGAAAAACCACCATTTTTTATGGTTCGTGGTGGTACGGACGTTATCCATATCAACTTCCGATCCGCAGAAGTTGATCCTGTGTATTTTCCACAAATCGAG
This sequence comes from Pseudomonas sp. GW821-FHT10C09, assembly GCF_059415465.1. Taxonomy (NCBI): domain Bacteria; kingdom Pseudomonadati; phylum Pseudomonadota; class Gammaproteobacteria; order Pseudomonadales; family Pseudomonadaceae; genus Pseudomonas; species Pseudomonas sp. GW821-FHT10C09. The sequence continues at coordinate 63,213 of NZ_JBWKNG010000006.1, read as the reverse complement.
GTGGTAGGTGATATCGCCAACGCAGTGTGGCAGATCAGCGAAGCACTGGAGCCGCAGTCTCACTGGGATTTCAATCGGCTGATGGCCATTCGTGAGGCTAGCGAGGTCCAAGTTGCCGAAGGAGCTGATGACGATCGCTTCCCAATTTATCCTCAGCGCCTAGTAGCTGATGTCCGGCGTGCTATGCCATCTGAGGGTATCGTAGCCTTGGATAACGGCATCTACAAATTGTGGTTCGCGCGTAACTATAAGGCTCATAAGCCCAACACGGTCCTGTTGGATAACGCGCTTGCGACTATGGGGGCTGGGCTGCCGTCTGCTATGGCTGCCCACCTGGTCTACCCTGAGCGCCCAGTCGTTGCGGTCTGTGGTGATGGTGGTTTCATGATGAATAGCCAAGAGCTTGAAACCGCCGTACGCTTAAAGATGAATGTGACTATCGTCATCCTACGCGACGATGGGTACGGCATGATCCGGTGGAAACAGTCAAATATGGGGTTCGCTGATTTTGGCCTGGATTATGGAAATCCCGATTTCGTCATGTATGCCCAAAGCTATGGCGCCAATGGGTATCGGATTGACTCTGCAGAATCGTTTCTACCATTGTTGAAGAAGTGCATACGTGAACCGGGTGTTCACGTGATCGATTGCCCGATAGATTACTCCGAGAATGACTTCATTCTTAACGGTGAACTCAAGCGTCGTAGTGCACTTGTTTGATTTAAGAAAAATAGATTTGTTATTGTTATAGTTTTTTTAGATTTAGGTGCGGTCGCTTTGTTTTAAGTCGCGCACTCAACTAGTCGGCTATTTCAAGTTGACTTCTGCCACCACGAGTAATCGATAGATGTGTTGTACGAGCGATGAGTCAGGTACTAGGATCACGCGTTCAGGTCATACTCCTTTGCGCTCACCTCAACTCGATTCAATGTCGAGCGGAAAGTTGTGGTTGAGTAGTTTTCGGCTGAGTCAAAATCATACTCAGTGGCGCTCCAATGGACCGTTGGGAGTTCTCCAGTGATTGCGTGCGTTACGGCCATGTTTACGAACCTCCACGCTGAGGTGAATGATGCAGGTCATAAAATATTTAATCACTTTAGCAGTTGGTGGGGTTCTATCGGCATAGGTTGTCTTGGCAGGTGGTATGTATCTGCTTCAATTACCATTGTCTATCTGATAATAGTTAGCGACTATTTGCATGCGTTGTACATGGAAGGGAGTCAATAACATGGATAGTGGACGCTCAATACGGGTTATCGCCGTGACCGGCGGAAAGGGCGGCGTCGGCAAGACGACTGTGGCGGTTAATCTTTCATTAGCGTTGGCGAAACTCGGAAGGCGAGTCGTATTGCTAGATGGCGATCTTGGCTTGGGGAGTATCGATGTGCTGTTGGGGCTTTCCCTGCAATACACGCTTGTCGATTTAGTTGAGGGTCGCTGTGAGCTATCCGATGTAATTGTGCGCGGTCCGGGTGGGGTCCGAATTGTCCCTGCGTCTTCGGGTATTCAGTGTATGGTGCATTTGTCTCCGGCTCAGCATGCAGGCCTGATCCAGGCCTTCAGCGGCATTAGTGACAGTCTCGATGTCCTGGTGATTGACACTGCTGCGGGCATCGGCGCCTCGGTGATTAGTCTCGTCCGTGCGGCCCACGAAGTCCTGCTGGTGGTCTGCGACGAACCGACCTCGATTACCGATGCGTATGCACAGATCAAACTGCTTAATCGTGATTACGGAATGGACCGTTTCCGGGTGCTTGTCAATATGACGCACAGCCCGCAGGAAGGTCGTGCCCTGTTCGCTAAGTTGACTAAGATCACCGATCAATTCCTTGACATAGCTCTGCAGTATGTGGGATCGGTTCCGTACGATGAGTTTGCACGTAGGGCGGTGCAGAAGCAGCGAGCAGTTTATGAACACTTTCCGCGCTCCAAGTGTGCCTACGCATTTCAGAATATCGCTTTGAAGGTCGACACTTGGCCTTTGATAACTAAACCCAAAGGGCAGATGGAGTTCTTCGTTGAGCTACTCGTCCAAAATCGAAAAGGTGACATTTCTCTCTAGGCCGAATGAGTTCTGCGATTGGAGTGTCTGTGTAGAAACATTTTCAGCGCGCTTGAAGTTCAGTTTTGGACTGAAAATCGCGTTTCTACGAAAAATCCAGATCGGCTGAGCAGCTAATAATTTTTAAGTTTCGAATAGTTACGCAAACTTCAATTGTGACGAAGCGATTTTTATACACCCACGGCCGATAGCCGCCTTTCAGTATAGGCTGCTTCAGGTTAAAGCCGGACATCCGCAAGCTCCGACTTTCTCCCAGCGGTTGCAGAGCTTTCTAACCCGGCTTGCCAGAAAGGGAATGATTTAGGTACGGCCTCTCCTTTATTGTTAGGCAATGGAGCCAACATCTATGGATAGCATGCACGGCGTTTATCCGTCAGCCACAGTTCTTGTGATCGACGACACCTCCGATAACCTGATGCTGATTGCGGAGTTGCTCAAGGACAGATATCGGGTCAAAGCAGCCAACAGCGGCGAGAAAGCGCTGTGTCTTCTCCAAGGCAACCCACTTCCCGATTTGATCCTGCTAGACATCATGATGCCGGGGCTGTCTGGATATGACGTTGCGGAGCAGATCAAGTTTGACCCCCGCACTCGCCACATACCGATCATTTTCCTTACCTCCATGGCTACTACAGAAGATGAGATTCGCGGCTTTAGCTTGGGCGCTGCAGACTACATCACCAAACCGGTCATTCCCCCGGTGCTTTTGGCTAGGGTCGCGACCCAGATCAAGGTCAAAGCGGCTGCGGATTTCCTGCTCGATAAGAACGAATTTCTGGAGCAGGAGGTGCAGCGCCGGACCCGCGAGGTGACCGCTATCCAGGACGTCACTATCCACGCCATGGCATCGCTCGCCGAAACCCGAGATTATGAAACCGGTAACCACATTCGCCGTACCCAGCACTACATCCAACTGCTGGCGGAGCTACTTCGCGAGCATAAACGCTTCCACAACTTCCTTGATGAGGAAACCATCAAGCTGCTGTTCAAATCGGCACCCCTGCACGATATAGGAAAAATTGGCATTCCCGATCGCATCCTGCTCAAGCCTGGGCGTCTTACTCTGGAAGAGTTTGAGATCATGAAGACTCACACTTCATTGGGGCGCGATGCCATCCAGCACTCGGAGGATCGGTTTGGGATAGACGTCAACTTCCTTCAGTTGGCCAAGGAAATTGCCTACTGCCACCATGAAAAATGGGATGGCAGTGGCTATCCGCAAGGGTTGGCCGCCGATGACATCCCCATTAGCGCCCGGTTGATGGCCTTGGCAGATGTCTACGATGCGCTGATCAGCCGCCGTGTTTACAAGCCCGGCATTTCCCATGTGCAGGCTGTGGAAATAATCCGCGAAGGTTGTGGTTCGCATTTTGACCCAGATATCTGCGACGCCTTTCTTGTCAATGCCGAGCTGTTCCGGGAAATCGCCTGGCGGTTCGCCGACAGTGATTAGGAGATGTAAATGCAGTTGCACGATGCACCGCTCTCGGCGCCAGACACTCCTGTTAAAAGCTTCGTGCGATGGCAAATTGACACGGTGCGGTAAGATCAGCAGTATGCCATTGGATCCATTTTTTACACTCTAGCAATCCTCGGATTCTGAATGCGGTACGCGAATTTGTACTCTCGCCCTGGAGCTGGAGTGCACTGACATTAAACCTGCACCATATCGATGGTGCTCGCTGAAAGAGGGCTGTGCCGCGATGTCATCATTCGGAGAATTACCCAAGGGGGTTCATCAGATCGTCACATTGCCGTCGCCTCGACTAGGCGACCTGTGGAGTTCTATTTTCCTTGACCAGGGTATAAAAGATCAGTTGCTCGGTCAGGCGGTGGTTAATTTCACTGTCCGAAAGGTGGTCCCGCGTACCGTCCTGCCCTTGCACGGAACGATTTTGCTGGTCGGCGAGCCGGGGACTGGCAAAACTTCGCTGGCCCGAGGATTAGCTCACAAGACAGCAGAAATTTTTACCAATCAGAAGTTTTCCCTGATTGAAGTCGATCCTCATGCGTTGGGTAGCGCCATGATGGGGAAAACCCAGAAGGCGGTTTCAGACCTGTTCGGTCAGACAATCGCTGAGGCGGCGATGGTCGGCCCCACCATCGTGCTGCTGGATGAAGTGGAAACTCTTGCCGCTGACCGCAGCAAGCTCAGCCTGAGTGCAAATCCAGTGGACATCCACCGGGCTACGGATGCCGTGCTGGTTCAGTTGGATCTGCTCGCCGAGTCGCATAAAAATCTGTTGTTTATCGCTACCTCAAACTTTCCGCAGGCGGTAGATGAAGCGTTCACCTCACGTTGTGATTTGGTTCTGGAAATCCCACTCCCCAATCGCGAGGCGTGTGGGCAGATATTGACTTCCTGCCTTTCCGACTTGGGCAAGTTTTTCCCCGCAGTTGCCAAACTGTCTCAGGCCTCGGGCTTCGCTGAAGTCCTGCAAGAGGTTTTTGGCCTGGATGGCCGGGCCATTCGTAAGCTCGTTGCCAGCGCGATGACGCTTCGTAAGGAGGTCGCACTCAAGCCCGACGAGCTGAAGGTGGCAGATCTGTTGCAGGCGGCCAGAGCTTCCAAAGCAGTTCGCTTGAGGAGGAAGTCCGCATGAGTTCGGTAATCAGCCGCGTCATTCGAAGTTTGCCTCAGCGCAGCACGGCCGATACATGGAGCTTTATCGTCGATCTGCTGACCAAAGGCGAGCAGGGCGAGAAACGTGACGAACTGCTTTCCGTGTCAGGCGTTGCCAGTTCGATTATTGCGGAGCAGGCAGCGAAGGATGCTGCAATCGTGATCACATGTGACGGACCACGCACGCGGATTTACTGCCTGTATGACGATGACGCGCTTGCTGTCGGAGACGAGAAAGAAGATCGGTTTGGGCACGATGCCCTTAAGGGGGACTGGGCGGTTTCATTACCGTGTCCCGAAGACGATCTGGCTTGGGTCCAACGGGCGTTGAAAGCCAAAAGTTCTCGCATTACCGCCCGTGACATGACTCAAAGCCTAGGGGACGAGTCCTTCGGGACCCAAGCGGCGACTGACAGCGCCTTCACCGTTGACGTCGACAGGTTCTTAAAATCATGACGACCGTCTCGGTTTATTCCTATACCCAATCCGTCACCTACGTGACCGATAACATTCTCAAGAGCCTGAAAGACATTCTCCGGGTCAGCGGCCTGGATCCGGGGGGGCTAGTGGGGGATTGGGATGTCCTACATCGGGGAATCAAGGCGTGGATCGATTCCAAACATCTCGAACTAGTGATTCTCGAGATCCACCACCCGAAGACTGACGCTCTGATTATCCGGTGGGATATCGCCGTGTCGTATACCTGGGACAGTTCCGCCGGTAGCTTCTGGACCGATACCGAGCAGCTGAAGTATGCGATCAAGAAGGCTGGCGTGATGCCGTCCGATGCTTCTTACCGTGTGGTGGTCACCACTGCCAATGGCCGACCGGAGGTCTCAGGGTGGAGCACCTGCAACTTGAGATCAACCGAGGGTTTTGTACGTCAGAGCTTGGGTACCACTATTGAACACAACGGTCTGGGCGCGAATACCACCTACTGGAGAAGTACCTGATGCTGACAATCGATGAGGCGTTTCGCAAGTTCAAGAGTCGGTTGGAGCTCAACGACAAGGAGCAGAAGAACGCAAACGAGCGTCATACTGAAATTCGTGAATTCGTCCGTTCGAAGTTTTCCATCGACAACGATTTTCTGACTGGCTCCTACGCCCGCTACACCAAGACCAAACCACTAAAAGATATCGATATCTTCTTCGTGATGATGGAGTCTGAAAAGCATTACCGGAGCAAGTCCGCTGGCGTAGTTCTCGACGATTATGAAAAGGCGTTGATCGACAAATATGGGAAGGCTGCAGTCCGCCGCCAGAGTCGCTCGATCAATGTCGACTTCGGGGTCGAGGTCAAAGAGGACGACAAGACCGATTATAAAATTCTCAGTATCGACGTGGTGCCAGCGTTCGCTTGCGGTGAGGACTACGAGATTCCAGACGATGATACGGGTAAGTGGATCAAGACCAACCCCAAAAAGCACGCTGAGAAAGCCACGAACGCCCATCAGGCCTACGGCAATGAGTGGAAAGGTCTGGTGCGGATGGTCAAGTACTGGAATAACAACCCAAAGCACGGCGAGAAACCGATCAAACCCTCGTTCATGATCGAGGTGATGGCGCTGCAGTGTTTGTATGGAGGGTGGGGCGGACAGTTTGACCGCGAGCTGCAGAGCTTCTTCGCCACCTTGGCTGATCGGATCGGCGAAGTCTGGCCGGATCCGGCCGAGCTGGGGCCGCCCATCAGCAACTCAATGGACCCGCAGCGGGTGGCCAGTGCGCAGTGGGCGCTGCGTCAGGCAGCCGAAGAGGCGGGACAGGCAATCCATCTGGTGCGCCAAGGCAAGAGCGGCGAAGCCCTGAAGGCCTGGCGCGCGTTACTCGGTCCCATGTTCCCTCTGAGTTGAATCTCCATGGCACAAGCAGTTATCACGCGCCGTGATGGCGATGTTTTTCAGGCGCGGATGTTCTGGCTGCACGCCGCGCGCTTGCTGGATCCTGAGAGCAATGTATTACGGGTCGGCTTTGAGTCAGGGTTAAAAGGTTTTGATGACATCTGGATTGAATACGATCCAGGCAAGGCGCCGCCGGACCATGTTGGACAGGCGCTGCGGTTTGAGCGGATGCAATGCAAATGGCACGCGGTGCCTGGATCGTTCACTCACGTCGATCTGACGACCCCCGAGTACATCAACGCCACAACTACCTCGCTGTTAAAGCGTGCGCTGGACGCCCACCGTCACGATGCGGCGAACGATCAGGTCTCAAAGCTGATTTTGGTGACCAATCACGGCGTCGCAGCGGAGGACATACTCAAACGGCATATTCGGCAGCGCTCGCTGAACCTGGACGTGAATCAGTTGTTCGATGGCAGTACGCCGCGCAGTGCCAGGGGGAAACTGAGAAAGCTATGGGCCGAGCATCTGGGCATCGACGAAGATGAACTTAAACAGCTGTGTGGCCGGCTCGGATTTCACCTGACCCGCGATTCGCTTGACGGGCTCCGTGAGTTGCTTGATCAGGCCTGTCGGGTCAATGGATTGATTCGCCCTGCCCCCAACGCGAGTACAACCCCCTATGACGGCAATATTTTCGAGTGGGTAGGTCATAAGCGGACCGAGTACACGCGTGAATCGTTCAGGGATCAGTGCGCCCAAGAAGGTCTGCTGGCAAGCAAACCAGTGAACCCTGTCTATACCTTCGGCGTGAAAACCTTCGAGCATGCCTTGGACCGCCTGGACAACCGCTGTGTCGAAGTGCTGGACCTAGTGCCAGAGTTTGATGACCGAAGTATTCGCAACACCGATGCCTGGCGCGACTCGCTGCTGCCCAGACTGCGGGAGTTCCTGCTCAGGCTACCGACACGTGAGGGGCGTATTCGGTTGGCGATCGAAGCGCACGTGACGCTGGCGTTTGCCGCGGGCGTCCTGCTGGATACCAAGTCCGGGCGCCTGGTCGAGCTTGAGCAAAGGTCGCCGGTATTGAAGATCTGGGCGGCCGATGATGAGCCTCTGTCGTCCATGCATTCGACATGGGTGTTTGAGGAACACGAACTGGATCCTGAGGGGCAGGGCACTGCTTGTGCGGTAAGTGTCACCCGGGATACTGAAGGCGCCGTGCGTCACTACCTCGGGCAGAGCGGGCTGAAGTTGCGTCGGTTACTGGTCGCCAGACCCAGTGCCGGCGTGTCGGCGCAATCGGTCGACTCCGGTGCCCACGCTAATGCGTTGGCCGAGCAGTTGTCGACAAGAGTTCGTGCTGACCGTGATGCTCGTCCGTGCTCGCGGCTGGAGCGTTATCATCTGTTCATCGCAGCCCCAAACGCCTTCACCTTTTACTTGGGGCGCCAAGTTGCGATGCTCAAACCGCTGACACTCTACGAATTTGATTTTGGGTTTCAGGTGGACAACTCCTATCAGCCGTCACTCGTCTACCCGGAAGTCGCTACGGTGCCCCCTGTGGTGTAATCGACTCACCAAGTTCATCGAGACTGATCGGTAGTGATGAGAGTGCTGTCTGCTAGCGGATGGGGGGCTCCCCCGGGTCAGTGTCACCTTGGCTCTATCGAGGAGTCCAATGATCCCTTGGCGTTAGTCATTGTCACTTGGATGAGCAGAGCTTCAGTCGGATGCGCACTACTTATTTCCTGAGCCAATAAATAATGATCCCGGCCAAACGTATTGGTATTCCCCTTGGCGAGAAAACATGCGCCTAAGAATCTCAGAAAAAGTCTTATCGCCCAGCGACGGAAGACACAGAATATTATCTACCTTGGCTTTAAAAATTCTGCATGCGAAAACCATAGCTTATCGAACATTTTTCGAACAAGTCTATTCCATGTAGGAAAGGAGGATGTGACGCCGGGGAGAGGTTTCGAGTTGAGACTGAATCCCGCACCGACCATAACCGCTGACCTCGATTTTGGCCATCTCCAAAGATCCTTCTGAAGCTGCAAAATATGATTGAGGTCGTTGGTGATCATCCGTGCTTGCTTGTTAGGGCTCTCGAAAAAAGCAGATGATAGCTGTCTGCCATGCTTCTTGTCGAAAGGAATGGTGTTCTCGATTTCAGGTTTGTCTTCTCGGTGCAAATTTTCCTCTTGAGGCGGGTGGAGGTGAGTAGCCTTTAAATCAGTCATACGTTTTCAAGGAGGTAGGCAGACTATTGCCTGATCCTGCGGATTAAAAGTTAATGAAAGAACAATTTAAGCAACCGTAGGCGATTAAGCGTTTAAGCTCTATTGATCTGCTAATTTTTTTCAAGTAGAAATGGCTCGAGTATTCTTAAAATAATTGTCTATGAGAATTTACATGTCCAAACTCGCAGAATACCGCCAACTCGAAAAACACCTTGCCGAACAGCTCCAAGCTCTCGAGGCGCTGAAAGGCGACGCTGGCCTCAAGAAAGAAATCGAATTTGAAACCAAGCTGCGCGCTCTGCTTGCCGAGTACGGTTACAGCCTTCTGAACGTGATCAACCTGCTTGATCCGAAGTCTGGTCGTCGCGCTCCAGCAGCCGAGTCCAAGACCGGCACCCGTAAGTCACGCGTGTTGAAGGTCTATAAAAACCCTCACACCGGTGAAGTCGTCGAAACCAAAGGCGGCAACCACAAGACTCTGAAGGAGTGGAAAGCAGAGCACGGCTCCGCGACGGTCGAGTCTTGGCTGAGCAAGTGATTTTTGGTTTGAGTACAAAAGGGCCCTTCGAGAGCCTTTTTTATCGCACGGATCTTAATCAGAACCGATCATTAATTGATCACCTATGAGCTGGGCAAGTATCCGCAAAGGTCAGCCGAGAGCGCTTCAAAAGTCAGATTACTTGTGGAAAGTGTGCTGTCTAAGGTCGAGCACTCGAACAACCTGCTGGCCATTCAAGCTGGAGCACTGCCTGCGCCATTAGCGCTGTATCTACAGCATTCTCTACCAGCTTGAAGAGGGCCTCCCGTTCATCCGGCTCACCGCTGAGGATGGACGCATCATGATTGCGGGTGTGGGTTTTGCGAGTCGAGCTACAAGAGTCTATGTAGGCGAGGCCTTTAACATTATCTTGATGCCCGAAAATGCATGCTATCCATCACGTTAACTTATAAAGTTAATTCAATCGAACAAGTGAACTGTCTCTGGCGACTAGTTCGGGCTCGAGCCTGATTGAGCTAACCGTCCTTCCTTTGATTTTTTGAAGTAGCAGTTCCATAGCTCGATATCCCATTTCATGCATCGGCGACCGAATGCTGCTGAGTGGAATCGGAAGCTGCGCAGCCAGAGGGGTATCGTTGAAGCCGACAATTGCTATGTCGTGCCCTGGTGTTAGGCCGAGTGCACGCGCCGCACCCATGACGCCAATCGCGATGAAGTCATTTACGGCGAATACGGCAGTAGGGCGTATTGATCGCGAGAGAAGCTTCATCCCTGCTTCATAACCTGCGGCGGTATCAAAATGGCTTGGGACAATCCAGTCAGATGAGATATCGATGCCAACAGTTCGACAATAACCAACAAAGCCCGCTGCACGCTCTACGCCGGTACTTGCAAAGGACTCCCCTGCAATCACTGCGAGTTGCGTATGCCCTTGAGAAATGAAGTGCTCAGCTGCTAGAGCCCCACCCCGGTAGTCATCGCAAGTGACAGAACAGTAATCGCCAGCGCGACGGCTAACCAGTACAAACGGTATGCCTCGTCCTGCGATGTCCTTTAGGAACTCATTGGCCGAGTCCACATGTGCATCACCAATAATCAGTCCGTCAACTCGGCGTGCCAGCGCCATTTCACCCAGCTCTCGCTGGATGGCTGGTGAATCCTGGGTATTGGAAACGAAGGTGAAGACCCGATTCTTATAGGCAGCTTCGTCAATGCCCTCGTAAATCGTTGCCAGTACAAGGTCGGACAGCCTCGGTACGAGTACGCCGACCGCCTGACTACGTTGTGTTTTCAGGCTGGTAGCGTGCGGGTTTGGGCGATATTGCAGCTCGGCAGCCAGTTTCCTAATTCGCAACACTGTCTCAGCGGATGCCGCCAAAGCAGCGTCATCTTGTGAGCCATTCAAGACGCGGGAAACGGTGGAGACAGAAACGCCGAGCTGCTGCGAGAGTGCTCTCAGTGTGATCGGTTTTCCTGGTGTGCTCATACATTCCTTCTCACGCGACTATTTCAGCCCAATAGGGGGCGAAAGCCCGAGATTGTCAAACGTCTGAGTGTGCGGGCTTTGCACCAAATTTTGAACACATCGGACGAGTTTCGGCGCTTTTTCTAGAAAAAATCGTCTTTTAGGCTTCATTCTGCGCCGACGAATGGACAATCCTACCATATTGACTTTCCAAATATTCAGGGCATAGTTTGCCTACCCAAACGTTTGGGTAGTGATCCGTCGCCAAACCCAAACGTTTGGGTTAAAACAATAAAGACGAGGTTTCAGCGATGAACGAAAGTACGAAAGAGAAAGTGAGTCCAGTTCGAGTGGCTGTGGTGCAGTTCGATCCTCAGGTCGGCATGGAAAACCGTGAGCGCAATTTGAGGCACGGCTTGGCAATGGCGCTACAGGCAGTCGAAGGTGGTGCGAACCTCATTGTGTTGCCGGAGCTTGCAAACACGGGCTATCTCTTTACCAATCGGCAGGAAGCTTTCGAGCATGCGGAAGGTGTGCCGAATGGCCCTAGCATCCAGATCTGGATGGACTTCGCGAAGAAACACGACGTTTATCTAGTCGCTGGTGTTGCCGAGCGAGATGGAATGCAATTGTTCGACACGGCAGTTCTGCTGGGCCCTGACGGCTTTATTGGCAAGTACCGCAAAGCCCACTTGTGGAATATGGAGAAGCTCTGGTTTACCCCTGGAAACTTGGGATTCCCGGTGTTTGACACCCCTATCGGGAGAATCGGTCTGCTAATTTGCTGGGATATCTGGTTCCCAGAGGTGCCCCGGATTTTGGCTCAGCAGGGCGCCGACATCATCTGCAGCGTTAACAATTGGGTATGGACTCCACCGCCCCTGTTCGACGAGACCGGCAAATGCATGGCCTCGTACCTGACGATGACTGCCGCCCATGTGAACAACGTTTTCATAGCTGCAGCCAACAGAGTGGGGACTGATCGTGGTGAGCGGTTCCTGGGCTGCTCGCTAATTGCCGGAACCAACGGATGGCCGATTGGCGAGGTCGCGCCGTCAGAGGGTGAGACCATCGTGTGTGCTGACATCGATCTGGTCTCCGCTCGTAGCGCACCGATCTGGAACAGTCTCAATGATCTGCCTCGTGACCGTCGGACAGACCTCTACGATTCCATGCTGGGTTATACCGGCCACAGCGCGTTTCCACGTTGAGGGCCTGCCAGCATGGGAAACTCAACTGTGGTCAGCAAACTCAAGTCTTCTGAAGTTTCCATTGTATTGAATGCAATCGCTGCTGCTGCGCTAGTGCTTATTGTGGCTGGAGTTGCTCATCTGGCCACGTTAATAGGCACCTCGGGTACTTCGCACTGGCCTGGATTTGCTGAACTCATGCAAAGTCTGCCGCAGCCGCTCGCGTGGCTGCGGTGGTTCTTGGGTGACATGAGTGAGGCAACCTTCTATAAACACGAGTTCGCTTCGGTAGGAATGTTGCTCGGTGCTCTGCTAGCACACTGGGCGTACAAACGAGGGACGCGCTGGCAAGGTTTCTCCGTTTCCTATGGAACTGGGTTATTGCCTTGGATATTGTTTAGCTCGTCTCTGGGCTTGATTCTGAGCAATCTCCTTTGGAGCTGGACAATCGTGCAAAGCAGCGCGTGGCAACCCACTTTTGTGACCTTCGTGTCGTTACCAGCTGCCATGGTGCTGATGTTCGGGAGGGGATGGAAAGTCGCGATAGTGGGTGCCGTGATGGGAGCACTTCTGGTGACTCCGATAGCGCTGGTTCTGGTGAATTACGTTTGCAACCCTCTTAAGCTGCCAAGCATCATCGGCAACGTCAGTTCAATGGCGCTAGGTAGTGCGGTGGCGTTCGTAATTTGTCGCCTGGTTCCAGCATTGGTACGTAATAAGCTGGCGCCGGTGGAGGCGCCCAGCCCTGGAGCCACGACTCCCCTTGTGTACGGCCCGAGCTGGACGGTCAGGCGAATTCTTGCTGATTTCACTGAGTCACCGTTCGTGGGCAACGAACTGGCCAGTATCGGCTTGATCTTAGGTCTGCTGTTTGCCATCAGTTTGAACCCGCTGAGTCCAGTGTATGGCACTGGTCTTGCTGCACAGGTATTGGTGGGTCAAGTACTGGCCTCCGCTATTGGTGTACTGCTGTGGCGCAGACAATGGATGGTAAGAGGTTGGTATCCGACCTATATACCGGTGGTCTCTGTGACACCTGCCGCAATACTGACCTATGGTGGTACGCCCGTAGTGATTGTCATCAGTGCGTTGTTAGGTGCGCTGATTGGGCCACCGCTAGCCGCTGCCATCTCTGACCGTCTGCCAAAGAGCTTTCATCCATACCTTGGCAACGTGATATCAATGGCGATCTGCACATTGGTGGTTTTGCCAGTTATCGGCATGTTGCCTGGTGTGGCCACACATTAGACCAGTCCTACTCATTAATTATATCGAGGTGCGAACCAGTCGCAGTTGAGATACACATCGATGTGTGCGGCTGGTTCGTGATTAATGGTTCTCGTTTGGTCGGAAGTAAAATGAAAATGAATCCTCCGTTGTTAGGTTTTTATTCGGGAGTCTCTCTGCAAGAACTGGGGCGGCGTCTGCGAATAGGTGAGTTCACTTCAGTGGAGTTGGTGCGCAAAAGCCTCGAAGCATATGAATTAATTAATCCTCTGGTTAATGCTTTTACCTTTGTGGCTACAGATTTGGCTTATGAAGCAGCCTCAATGGCAGATAAAGAGCTGGCAGCGGGTATTGATCGAGGGCCGCTCCATGGGATACCCGTCGCAGTTAAGGACAACATTTTTACTGCGCGGATCCCAACAACAATGGGGTCGGCACATTACAAAGGGTATATTCCAGATAATGATGCCGAGTGTGTGCAGCGCCTGAAATCAGCCGGGGCGGTCATCCTGGGTAAAACAACCACGCATGAGTTTGCCTTTGGCCCAACCGGAGACTGCGCGGCTCAAGGCCCTACGCTCAATCCGTGGGATACATCTCGCATGGCCGGTGGCTCAAGTTGCGGAAGTGCCGTTGCAGTAGCATCTGGAATTGTGCCAATTGCTATTGGAACTGACACAGGTGGTTCAATACGAATACCAGCGGCGCTCACTGGCGTGGTCGGTTTCAAGCCGAGTATTGGTAGGATTTCTACAGAGGGCGTCTTCCCACTTTCGAAGACTTTGGATCATGTAGGGATTTTGGCTAACAGCGTAGAAGACGTTGCCCTAGTGCTAAGAGAAATTTCTTCAGAGAAAAAAACCTCAGATTCGGATGTCCGTGTGGAACCAGAAGAGCTCAAGCTAGGCTGGGTCTCACCAGATACGTTCACGCTAACTGATCCTGTAGTTATAGACAGTGTATTCCAGTGCGCAGATGCACTATCTGGTGGGAAGATCTCCGGCGCCAGTGATGTTGTAAAGCTGGCTGGAGAGCTTCGCCGCGCATTTGGATTGATTCAAAAGAGCGAGGCATATGAAGTTCACTCGGAGCGAGTGCTGTATCACCCAGAGCTGTATCAGATAGAAGTTCTAGAGCGCCTGTTGGCGGCGCAAAGCGTGAAAGGCTGGGAGTATGTTCAAGCGATGCATATTCGGCAGTCGCTTCAACAGTCGATGTTAAAGATATTCCAGGAGTTTGATCTGTTGGTCATGCCGACGGTTCCAATTCTAGCTCCAAAATTATATAAGCGAGCACTTGAGATTAGTGGAAGCAGTGTTCATGTTCGAGACGCGCTCCTGAGCTTAACCAGTCCTTGGAATCTGTTAGGGCTTCCAGCGATAAGCATTCCTTGCGGATTGGTGGAGGGACTGCCAATAGGACTCCAACTGATTGCCCCGCTCGGGAAAGATGATTATTTACTCGAGATCGCTAATAAATTTTTCACTCATTAGCTGACCTAGGTTGAGCGTACATTTTTCTACTTTTTTGACCATGATTTGAAGAACATTGGAACGGTCAAATGGTTGCCTATTCGATAGCGTAAGGGAATGTCGACAGCCCTTTAAAAATTCGTGCCTTTTAAGACTTTTTGATGTGTCGGCGATACTTGGGAGGCTTCGGCCTCCATTTTTTTTGCAAGTTTCATTGCAGGTGTGCATATCAAGCGCTTACGGAGTAATCGTCCCTCCTGGATAGCCGCTGCGTTACCGAGCGGTTTGTAGGCCTGGAGAGGGATGGGCCACAGGTGGCATCTCCTCACTAACGAGCGCCTTGGGTGCTGACGCAAGCACGTATACCAAGGGACCCAACTCTGACGTACGAGGCGTGAGCCAGTATGGCTAAGTACGGTTTCGAGCGATTCTAAAATCTTCGTCTCTTAGCCGCTGTAGCTCCAACAGTTCCATTTCGTATTCGTCGATGGAAAGGTCAATTTTCAGTCGATTCAGTAACTCTCGTTGCTTACGGTCGAACAGCTCCATGGCGGTGGTCAAATGTACTGAGGATACCGTAGTGGAATACTTAGCTACTCTTTTGAACGCTAGGTGAATGTAGTGTTCAACGGACTCGGGGGACTTGTGCCCTGTCCACATCATTACCTCAGCGATGAAAGTTTTGCTATCCAGTAACGCTTGTCGAAACTGGTCGGAATTCTGCATTTCATGTTCTTTGATGAGCATCACAAATTTGTTGGTGATGAAAGCGTGCCTGAACATGTGTGGCGAAATTTTCTCTCTGATACCAGCCTGCTTTTTGAGAAGTGAAATTTCCGAAGTGATTGTGTCTGGGGATATGCCTCTGGCAAATGTTTCTGATATGAAAAGGAATCCGTCGTCTTTCTTATGTTTACTATTTTTTACGATCTTTCGGCGGTGAATGTCGATGTGTTTTTTTAGATCGTTCAAAATCATTTTGTGGATCGGTATCACTCGCTCGCTTGACGCACTCTGTTTCCAGGTTTCCAGTCTCAGCATAGGCTCTTCCATTGCAAAGGCATCAAGGACGTCTTTGACCCGGATGCGTGATATCTCCCCTCGCCGTGCCCCGGTATGCTCGAGGAGAAGGAGCATAATCTTCCGCCTAGACTTAATGAACCGTGAGCTGGAAGCTTTGTCTACTGCATTCGAAAGGCGTTTAACGTTTTCTTCTGATATAGGAAATACTGTGCGGGTGCGTCCCCCTAAGCTCAGGGAGTGGTGGTGGACGTAGGTTTTTTTAATGGAACGGCCGTCCCTATACTTAATCGTGAAGGAGTTGTACGTGATTCTGATCGTTCCTCCGGGAGAGACAAATTCCGGGTTTTCATTAGTTCGTCCAACAAATTCCAGGAAAGCTAGGCAAACACGGCCAACTCCTAAGATGGTAGGTTCAGTCTTCTTCTTAGATGCGGGATAAAGTGGTGAACTCTCATCCCTCAGTGAATCTATGAATTCAGTAAAATCTGAATCGGTGAGCTGAATAAAGTCAACGTTTGAGTGATAGCAGTAGCGGATCAGCTGGCTGATTTTTGACGCATACTCGCCGAGCGTGCCACCTTTAGTTCCTCGGGTGGACAAACCTCGACTGCCGCCCCGACCAGTTCGTTCGGTCAATGAAATAATATATCGATTAGCTGGGACGCATGGCGCACCGTTTGGCCAAGTTATGAATGGAATGTTGGTGAAGTTATTTGTTTCCACCTTGCCCAGCGCCATGTGTGAAAAAAGCGTAAGTTCTTTCACTATGGAATAAAGTTGTTTTGAACTACTTTCTGTCATTGTCTGTACTCATCCAGACTTACCACGGAAGGTTCATTAGGCGCAGGCAGCTTGTCAAATGGCGGGGCATTGAGGCTGGCCATTGCCGTTAGCGCCTGTATTGCTTCTTTGGCACGTAAAGCTCTAACCCCAGTAGAAGGAGCGTCTCTGACGCTTTTGATGTCATCCAGTGCTCGACCGAGCGCTTGTAGCAATACTAGGTTTACTTTCTGATGCATGCTCATTTCCTGCTCTAATTCAGCCACTCGTAAAGTCAGACCAACCTTGGTTCGCTTGTTGGAGCGCTGCTCCCTCCGTCCAGCAGCCTCCAGAGCGTCTAGGGCCGCAACTCGAAGCTTATTTAGGCCATCAAAACCGGTAGGTAGATTTGTTTCGGCATAGCTCTTAAGGGTATTCAGGCTCACTGGTGTGGTGGATTTAATTGTCTCACCTACTTCGAAGGTGATACTGAGCGCCGCTGTAGAACTTTGGCTTTTGAGGGCGGTAATCAGCTCTTTATTTTCGAAGAATTTATCGGGCGCCTTATGAATCTGTTGAAGGCACTCGATAAGTGTGTTAAGTGCTAATGTGTTACGTTCAATACGGGCATCAATTTTTTTCATGTGCTCACCTGTTTGACTTTTGCAACTACCTTGAATTGCTGTCCTGCATCGTCTTCAAAGAACTCAGGCTCAATCTCGATTGAGCCTTCTTCCATAAGATCTGTGAGGTAGTCCTCAAGCTCTTCCGTGTCGACGACAGTAAAGTCTTCCGTGCCATACCTAGACTTAAGCAATGCCGCAAGGTTTTCATAGCTTTCAATATCACCATTATGAAGTGCTTCTGCCACGAACTGCGCCTTGGCACCTCGTAAGGTAGCGCCATCCATGGCCTCAGTAATGTAGTGCCAGACATGTTTGACATCAGTGTGACCCATCATCCATTGCAACGTCTCCAGCCCACCAAAACTGCTGGAGTAGAAAAAAAGCATCGCAAAGAATCGGCGCAGTTGATGCTGGCGAATATAATAACGCTTGCCCTGATCGTTGATTTCAGTCTCGAAGTAGTCGCAGAATAGATCAAGATTTTGGTTGTAGGTGTGTGAACTTATGTTCGAAAGCGCTAGGTCTCCCCTAATGGAGGGGCTAGAAAAAAGCTCCTTCATTTCGCTAACATACCCTAGGCGTTTAAGGATTTTATGCATCCGGATAAGGTTTTTTATCATCTGCACCGCAATTGGTTCGATTGGCCTTACTTCCAGTTGCCGAGTTCCAAAAAGCCTATAGGTACTTTTGCGATTGGAAAATACCAGCCATTGTTCGGTTGTATCCAGGCAGTTTGAAGTATGGAGATCTTTGAGCTCACCAACCCGCCTCGCCATCAATGCACCGACCACGATCTGCGCGCCGCCCACGTATACCTTGACCAACTCAATCAGACCCTTGTTTGAGCGTAGTTTTGTGAAATAATCTGATTTTGAACCTTTAGTGCGACTAGCATACGCCATTCCTACGGTGCGCCGGGACAAGCCAAAATTCTCGATTCCTAATGAAGTCAGCTCAGCGCCAACTGCGTGTCGAAACTGTGAGTCATTTAACTCGCTGAAGGAGATATTTTTCTTTTTGCAATAGAGGGCTACCTTGCACCAGCCATCGATGATTTTTTTTCCATGCTTGATATGTAACTCAATGGCATTTCTAACTGCTCCGAACACAACGCGTGACGGGAGTGTTCTGAACCTTCCAGCGGTTTCAGTTTCAATGATAAAATTCTTTGCGCTGGTGAGATCCGCAGCAGATGGTGCCGGCAGCCCAATTTCATGTAGGTTGCCTAAGCTGTAAAGCATTTTTCTGTACTCGCGATATTTGGCATCACCCATCCTTTCACGGTTTGCCGTGGTTACCGATATCGGAAGGTATTCACGCACAAAATGGTCAGAATGTTTAACGCAAAGAATGTCAATAGTCGGCTTGTCTTCAAACCTTCCCTTGAGTGTGTTTCGATAAATATGTTTGGAGATTATAACGGAATTCGGCGCATGCCCCTTGTCAAACGTTAGTCTGTAAAGTTTTTTTAGATAAATAGCTGCACGGACATGCGGAATCATATCCAGAGGTATGTCGAGCGTATTGTTATCAATCTGATCAGGAGTGATTTCGGTGAGCTCAGGCCATTCTTTGAGGGCTCGCTGAATATCAATTGGACTAGCTTCAACAGCTAATTTCAAGAAATAGAGAGAAACACGCTTTGACCAACCATAAACCGATTCGGCAGTGTCGTTGGTAGAGCTGATTTCAGACAGAATTAGTTTCAGACTGTCCCTGCCCAAACCGGCTAAACCATACTGGGCTAGTTTAAACTGTTCTGCGTTCAACAAGATAAAGTCAATAATGTGGAGCGCTCGACCCAGATGGTTAGCTCTCATTTCATTCGAGTTTGAAAAAAATTGAGCTTGGGAGTTGGTAGAGGCGGTCAGAAAATACTTTAGGCCGTACAGCAGTTCTTCGTTCTTAGGGGTGATGAGGCGGCTGCCATCGTTGAGTTGTACATCCCAATCTATGACTTTGGGTTGTTTGAAGCCAAAACTGTATTGCCAGAGATTCTCTTCAAAATCGCTGATCAACCAGTCGGTATGCTTCAGTGCCATGCAAGGTTCCTCATAGAAGGGAACCAAAAAATCTAACTCAGGCGGCAGCGACATAAATAACTTTGCTCATACGTATCGGATTGCAATGGAGTTTAGCGGCGTCGAGGTGTTCTTTGAGAAGGCTATCATGGCCACGCTCAATCTCATCGCTCACGGCCTTCGAAACTTCCGCCCAGTACCTAGCCTTGCCGCTCACTTGATGCTCTTTATCGGAGGCTTTGACCGCTGCCTCCAGGGACAGGAGCGCTGTCATTATCCCGACGTTAATCGAGATATAGATGCGGCCATAGCCTAGCGCTACTTGTTCGTCGCTTGCCTTGTTATCAGGGTTTCTGAGATGACTTGGAATATCTTTCAGGGCATGGTTTTTCAGAAAGATATGCAGTTCTTCCATGCTTTCGAAATTTGCTGCTTCCAGCAGGTACGGGCTATCTTTCATGGCCTCGCAGATGAAGCTGCGTTGGAATATACGGATCCATCTGGTTTGAAAGAAGGAAAGAATCGCATCAGGAAGATATCTTCTAAGCAACTTGGTGTCATACTGAGCATGGCCCAATGCCTTGGCCATTTCAGTAACGCTTTTGGTGCGTAGGTATACTTCTACACCACAGGATGAACGGATAGTTGAGAGTGATACTCGCTCTAAAAACTGCTGCATGCCACAGGGCAACATATGTTCGTAGGGCGCGAACTGCTCTTGTAGGGTTTTTAGCAATATAGGAGTCGCTTTAAACTTGGAGCGATTCCATTTAGGTAGTCGAGCGCTGGCGGGACGCGAGAATCCTGCACCGCATGTAATGAAGAGCTCTTTCCAGGCTGGATTACCCTCCCGTCGTGAAGCCTCTCTGAGCGGTTGGGTTACCTCAATGATTTCTTCCACCCATTGCTGCGACCTAGCGTTGAGCTCGATCACCTGCTCGCTAAATTTTTTACCCCTTCGGTCTTTGTATCCAATGAGGTTGGCTCCGCCATCGGACTTGATGTAGCCAATGTAATCTCCGTTGTCGTCACAAAGTTGAAATTCGTCAAAAAAACCACTTGTGATTTCTGGGTGCTCGCATACCAAAAGACACTGAAAGGGAAATAGTTTTTCAGATGTGGGTAAGCCAAGCAAATCGGCAAGTTTTTCCACACTATCATTGCCGAAATGAGAGGTAATATAATTCCGGGATGACTGGAGGCCATCTTTCTCAAAGGTAGCGCAGATGTTTTCAGGCCCGATCTCTTCCACGCTTTTACAGGATGCTCCTGAATGAATCGGTGTGCCGACCTTCGCCAACGCGTTACGCTGGCGAACTCTTGACATAAGCAACCGGCATTGATCGAGCGCCCACAACTTAACAATCTTGATGTCCGTCGCGATCCTGCGGAATAGAATCTCGATTGCCTCCTCGTCGGTAACATGCAGTGGCACCGGCGTAAGCAGTTTTTCATGCACTACTACACCGTCTTCCCGGACTTTTTTCCGACTGCTAAGACCTAGGTCTGACTTTGCGGTCGGTTTTGGGAGGCCGCCTTGATACGGGGTGGCCCATTTACCCGTCTCGATGAAAATTTCCTCGCAGTTGGAAATGAACCTACCCCACGCTTTGATCTGTGAATTGAGGTTTAACTGGCGATGGTAGGCATCAAGGAAATAATCCTTCATGAATGCGAGGAAAAAGGCCTTGATCATCTGGGGATGCTGGAACGTCACGGCTGGCCAGTCTTCGCTGTGCTCTGAGAGGAATTTGGCCATCTTGGTCACATCTGTGTACCCAGGAGCAGCCATTTTTCTGAAGAACAGCCGCCACTGATGGTAAAAATCTTCGGTGAAATCCTGACCGTGGCTCGCCCACAGGCAGGGAAGGTTGAGGTAATAAACCTTCCCTTTGGAGGATTCGATACCCCAGCAACTCCAATACTGGATACGTTCAGCATGCAGCTTGGTGCGATGCTCCTCCCAGACCGATACGTTGTACGCCATGCCCCGTTCGTCGTACCCAAGCTGCTCCATGGCTGGAATCTCGGCACGTAGAGCGTTATGGACAAATCCAAACAAACGAATGAATGACTTCCGTGTAGCCGGTACGTTGTCAATCAGGCTGGTGTCATTCAAGGCC
Source organism: Pseudomonas sp. GW821-FHT10C09 (assembly GCF_059415465.1). Taxonomy (NCBI): domain Bacteria; kingdom Pseudomonadati; phylum Pseudomonadota; class Gammaproteobacteria; order Pseudomonadales; family Pseudomonadaceae; genus Pseudomonas; species Pseudomonas sp. GW821-FHT10C09. The sequence continues at coordinate 42,040 of NZ_JBWKNG010000006.1, read as the reverse complement.
CCTAAGAAGCCTTTAACAAGGTCTAAATACCAATGGCTAGACAGACTGAGGTACGACACCTTCGCTCCCAGTAGGTCGCAGTAGCATTCAAATAGCTTCAGCGGTATTCCTGCAGTGACACTGCCCACTTCCTTCGCGGTTCGTTGCAGCAAGTCGACGACCTCAGGCGAGAGGGCCGTGAAAGGGTAGTTGACCAATGCTGAGTTGTTTTTGATAATTGTCAAATAGTTTTGCTCATGTATTAGTTCCTGAAAGTCTTCTATATCGGCGTTTCCATATATTTTGATAGGATGGTGCAATCGGTCAAGTGCTGGAGCGCAGCCTCGACGCCGACCTGGCCTTGGCCCTGAGCCTGAATGGCCGCGAGCTGTTTCGCGACGATCAACCGCTGAAAATCCTGCTGATGTCGGCCACCCTGGAGGGCGAACGCCTGGCCGGGTTGCTCGACGATGCGCCAATTTTGCGCAGCGAAGGCCGCATGTACCCGGTGGCGATGCGCTGGGGGCGGCCGTTCCAGCCCGGTGAGTTTATTGAGCCGCGTCTGGTACAGACTATCCTCGAAGCCTTGAACGATGAAACCGGCAGCATCCTGGTATTCCTGCCGGGACAAGCGGAAATCCGTCGTGTGCATCAACAATTGGCCGACGCCTTGGGTGATAGCCCGCAGGTGCTGCTTTGCCCGCTGCACGGTGAGCTGGACCTGAATGCCCAGCGCGCGGCGATAGATCCGGCGCCGACCGGCAAGCGCAAAGTGGTGCTGGCGACCAACATCGCCGAAACCAGCCTGACGATCGACGGCGTGCGCGTGGTGATCGATGCCGGGTTGGCGCGGGTGCCACGTTTCGACCCCGGCAGCGGCATGACCCGCCTCGACACCCAGCGCATCTCCAAGGCCAGCGCCACGCAGCGCGCGGGCCGGGCAGGGCGTTTGGAGCCAGGCGTGTGTTATCGCTTGTGGTCGCAGGATCAACACGAGCAACTGGCGGCCTACGCCAGTGCGGAAATTCTCTCGGCGGACCTCGCCGGCCTGGCGTTGCAACTCGGTCGCTGGGGCGTGACGCCGGGTCAGTTGGTTTGGCTGGATGTCCCACCGGCCGCCGCTTATGCCCAGGCTCAGGACTTGCTGGATCGACTGGGTGCATTGGACGGTGAAGCGCTGACCCGTCACGGACAGGCCATGGCGGAACTGCCGGCGCATCCACGCATCGCGCATTTGTTGTTACGTGGTCAGGCGCTGGGCTTGGCTGACATGGCCTGCGATGTCGCGGCGTTGCTCGGTGAGCGCGATATCTTGCGTGGCGCTGGCGCCGATCTGCACAGTCGCTTGGTGCTGTTGTCCGGCGAAGAACGCGCCGCGCGCGGTGCTCAAGGTGGCGTTCAACGGGCCCGGCAACTGGCGCGGCAATACCGTGGTTATCTGCGCGGCAAAGCCTCGGAGCCGGTCAGCGATACGGATCATCCGCGCTGGCTCGGCGCACTGCTGGCGCTGGCCTATCCCGACCGCGTTGCCCAGCAGCGCCGTGCCGGTGGCGCGGAATACCGTTTGGCCAACGGCCGCGCCGCGTTGTTCGCCGAGGCTGACAGCTTGATGAAACAGGCGTGGCTGGTGATCGCCGATCTCGGCAGTCGTCAGGGCCAGCGGGAGGAGCGGATTTATCTGGCGACGGATTTCGATCCGGCGCTGTTCGACTCGGTGCTCGCCGAGCAAGTGCGCATCGTTGATCAACTGGATTGGGACGAGCGTGAAGGCGTGTTGCGCGCCGAGCGTCAGCGCAAGGTCGGTGAGCTGATCCTGAGCCGCGAACCGTTGACCGGTCTTGATGAATCTGCGCGCAGTCAGGCGCTGGTCAATCTGGTGCGACGCAAAGGTCTGGAGTTGTTGCCGTGGACTCCGGAGTTGCGTCAGTGGCAGGCGCGGGTGGCCTTGTTGCGTCAGTTGGATATGGCCGGCAAGGGCGAAAGTGAATGGCCGGATGTCAGCGACGCCGCGCTGCTTAAAGCCCTCGAACATTGGCTGATGCCGTATCTGGGCAAAGTCTCGCGGCTCAGCCACTTTGCCAACCTGGATCTGTCGAGCATCGTCCATAACCTGCTGCCATGGCCGCTGCCGCAACGGCTCGATGAGCTGGCGCCGCATCATCTAAGCGTGCCGTCGGGGTCGTCGATTCGTCTGGATTACAGCGAGCAACCACCAATTCTGGCGGTGCGTTTGCAGGAACTGTTCGGCCTGGCCGAGACGCCGCGTATTGCAGGTGGCCGGCAAGTGGTCAAGCTGCATCTGCTGTCGCCTGCTCGGCGGCCGGTGCAGGTGACCCAGGACCTGGCGAACTTCTGGCGCAGCACGTATGCCGAGGTGAAGAAAGATTTGAAGGGGCGGTACCCGAAGCATTACTGGCCGGATGACCCGTTGGTGGCCGAGGCGACGGCGCGGATCAAACCCCGCAAGTAATCCTATGGCTAAACACTAACCCTGTGGCAAAGGGGCTTACCTGTGGCGAGGGGGCTTGCCCCCGTTCGACTGCGCAGCAGTCGTAAAACCAGCTGATACGGTCGTCCTGAAAAAGTGCGGGTGACGGGTTTAGGGCCGCTTCGCGACCCAACGGGGGCAAGCCCCCTCGCCACAGGGTGCTCACTTGGCTTTAGACTTTCATTAGGGCCGGGAGCCGGCCTTCGCGGTTAGCTGCTCCCGACAATAATCGGCAAACAACTGCGCAGGCTTGGTCAACTGCCCGCGCTTGAGCCACGCCGCCACCAACCCTGAACCGGTGACGTCTTCAACGATGTCCACGCACACCACTTTCTGCCCGTCGTAGGTGCATTCCGAGTGCGGTCGCGTGACCAGGATCGAAAAGCCGAACCCTTGCCCGACCATGCCCCGGACCATCTCGATCGACGGTGAACTGAAGGCAATGTTCGGCGACAGGTTCAATTCCTCGAACAGGCTGACGAAGTAGGTCCTGCTCGGTTGCACGTCCAGCAGAATCATCGGCTCCAGGCACAGGTCGCGCAGCGATACCTGCTTGAGTTGGGCAAAGCGATGGTCCGCCGGCAGCAACGCATAAGGTCGCTGCGCCGGCATCAGTGGCTCGGTCTGGATGGTGGCGTCGAGGTCGTGTTCGTACAGGATCGCCAGGTCGAAGGTGCCCGACGTCAGGCCTTGCACCAGTTCCTGCTGCTCGCCGTCGCGGATGCGGATTTTCACCCCCGGATACAGCGCTGAAAACCCGGCAATCAGTTGCGGCAGGTACAGCGGCGCGACCGTTTCGAAGCAGCCGATGTCGATCTGCCCGGCCACCACGTCGTTGTCGGCCAGGGCGTTCTGCTCGAACTCCTTGGCCATGCGCAGCAGTTCCTGAGCCTTGCGGTAGAAGCGCGCGCCGCTCGGCGTCAAGGACACCCCTTGGGCGTGATGACGGATCAGCAGTTGCACGCCGAAGCTGTCTTCCAGGCCTTTGATCGCCGTGGAAATCGCCGGCTGGGCGATGTACAGCTTGCGCGAGGCCTCGGCGACGCTGCCGCATTCGACGGTGGTGATGAAGTATTTCAGTTGACGCAAGTTGTAGGCAGCCACGGCAAACCTCGGGGTGGATGATCAAGGCATCCAGGCAATTTTCGCGCCGACTGCGTCCGTTCTGACGACGGTGTTGTTGTGCTTGAACAATAACCACATACCGCGCGCTGGGGGAGGTTGGCTGCCCAGTTTTTTCATGGTCTGCGAAAACATTTTTACTATTTTTCGTGGACACGGGGCTGGGCCACCATCCAATCACAAGAAAAGCCCTTGGAGCATCTGAACGTGTTCGAGCTTGCATATTGGCAAAACAAAGCCGCAGCGCTGCAGTTTCCCGACCAGGCCGTGATCGACGGTAAACGCCGTTCCGCGCAATCCGGCCAGACGTTCGCCGCGATCAACCCGGCCACCGGGCAATGCCTGGCCAACGTGACGGCGTGTGGCGATGAAGAGGTCGACGCCGCTGTCAGTAATGCGCGGCAGGTATTTGAAGCCGGCATCTGGTCGGCGCGCTCGCCAAGTGAGCGCAAACAGGTGCTGCTGCGCCTGGCCGACCTGATCATGGTCAATCGCGAAGAACTGGCATTGCTCGATTCGCTGAACATGGGCAAACCGGTGATGGACGCCTACAACATCGACGTGCCGGGCGCGGCCGGGGTGTTTCGCTGGTACGCCGAAAGCCTCGACAAACTCTACGACCAGATCGCCCCCAGCGCGCAGAACGTGCTGGCGACCATCACCCGTGAAGCCCTCGGGGTGGTCGCTGCCGTGGTGCCGTGGAATTTCCCGCTGGACATGGCTGCGTGGAAACTCGCACCGGCCCTGGCCGCCGGCAACTCGGTGATTCTGAAACCCGCCGAACAATCACCGTTTTCCGCCCTGCGCCTGGCCGAGCTGGCGCTGGAAGCCGGCCTGCCGGCAGGCGTATTGAACGTGTTGCCGGGCCTCGGCGAGCAGACCGGCAAAGCCCTCGGTTTGCACCCGGACGTTGATTGCCTGGTGTTCACCGGCTCTACCGAAGTCGGCAAATTTTTCATGCAATATTCTGCGCAGTCGAACCTGAAACAGGTGTGGCTGGAGTGCGGCGGCAAGAGCGCGAACCTGGTGTTCGCCGATTGTCAGGACCTCGATCTGGCCGCTGAAAAAGCCGCATTCGGGATCTTCTTCAATCAGGGCGAAGTCTGCTCGGCCAACTCGCGTTTGCTGGTGCAACGCTCGATTCATGACGAGTTCGTCGAACGCCTCATGGCCCAGGCCGAGCGCTGGTTGCCGGGCGATCCGCTGGACCCGTCGAGCGGCGCCGGGGCGATTGTCGACAGCCGCCAGACCGCGCGCATCATGAAGTTCATCCAGCAAGCCGAACGTCAGGGCGCGACCAAGGTGTGCGGTGGCCGGCAGTCGATCTTCAACGGCTCTGACAACTTCATCCAGCCGACGATTTTCACCGGTGTGACCCCGGACATGCCGCTGTTTCGCGACGAAGTATTCGGCCCGGTGCTGGCCGTCACGGCGTTCGATGACGAGGCCCACGCCTTGCAACTGGCCAACGACAGCGTCTACGGTCTGGCGGCGTCGCTGTGGACCGATGACCTCAATCGCGCCCACCGTGTGGCGCGGCAATTGCGAGCGGGAACGGTCTCGGTCAACAGCGTCGATGCACTCGACGTGACCGTGCCGTTCGGCGGCGGCAAACAGTCCGGTTTCGGTCGTGACTTGTCGCTGCATTCATTCGATAAATACACCCAGTTGAAGACCACCTGGTTTCAGCTGCGCTGATAACAGCCGCTAAAAAAAAACGGAGAACTGGCGATGACCACACCACGTGAAACCCGCGACTACCAGGCCGCCGACGCTGCGCACCACATCCATGCATTCGTCGATCAAAAGGCACTCAATGACGAAGGACCCCGGGTGATGGTTCGTGGCGAACGCCTGCACCTGTGGGACAACGACGGTCGGCGCTACCTCGACGGCATGTCCGGGTTGTGGTGCACCAACCTCGGTTACGGGCGCAAGGATCTGGCGGCGGCAGCGACTCAGCAACTGGAGCAGCTGCCGTACTACAACATGTTTTTCCACACCACTCACCCGCAGGTGATCGAGCTGTCGGAGCTGCTGTTCAGCCTGTTGCCGGGGCACTACAGCCACGCGATCTACACCAACTCCGGCTCTGAAGCCAACGAGGTGTTGATCCGTACCGTGCGCCGTTACTGGACAATTCTCGGCAAGCCCGAGAAGAAAATCATGATCGGTCGCTGGAACGGTTATCACGGCTCGACCCTGGCCGCGACGGCGCTCGGTGGCATGAAGTTCATGCACGAAATGGGCGGCATGATTCCGGACATCGAGCACATCGACGAGCCGTATTTTTTCGCCCACGAAGGCAATCTGACCCCGGCTGAGTTTGGCCTGCGGGCAGCGCAGCAACTGGAAGCGAAGATCCTCGAACTGGGTGCGGACAAAGTCGCAGGCTTCATCGCCGAACCGTTCCAGGGCGCGGGCGGGATGATCTTCCCACCAGAAAGTTACTGGCCGGAAATCCAGCGCATCTGCCGCAAGTACGACGTGCTGCTGTGCGCTGATGAAGTGATCGGCGGCTTCGGTCGCACCGGCGAATGGTTCGCCCACGAGTACTTCGGTTTCGAGCCGGACACCTTGTCCATCGCCAAGGGTTTGACCTCCGGTTACATCCCGATGGGCGGGTTGATCCTGTCGAAGAAAATGGCCACCGTGCTGGTGGAGCAGGGCGGGGTGTTTGCCCACGGCCTGACGTATTCCGGGCACCCGGTTGCGGCGGCGGTGGCGATTGCCAACCTCAAGGCCTTGCGTGATGAAGGGGTGGTGACGCGGGTCAAGGATGACATCGGCCCGTACCTGCAACAGTGCTTGCGCGAGGTGTTCGGCAATCACCCGTTGGTGGGCGATATTCAAGGCGTCGGCATGGTCGCGGCGTTGCAATTGGCCGAGGACAAAACCAGCCGCAAGCGCTTTGCCAACGAGAACGACATCGCGTGGCGTTGCCGCACGATTGGCTTTGAAGAGGGGGTGATTATTCGCTCGACGCTGGGGCGGATGATCATGGCACCGGCGTTGATTGCCAGTCGTGAAGAGATTGATGAGCTGGTGGGCAAGACCCTGAAAGCGGTTGATCGTACGGCGCAGGAATACGGCCGACTTTGATCTTGTAGCGCTCTTGCGGGCCTCTTCGCGAGCAGGCTCGCTCCCACATTGGATTTGTGTCGATCACAAGTCCCTTGTGGGAGCGAGCCTGCTCGCGAATGCTATGGCCGATTCACCGCACCTCGCACCTTTTGCACCCACCTCGAGCACCCCCGCCCACACCGCCCTTTTCCAGTGCGCGCTACACAGCTTTTTCATCATTCGCCTCGACATATTTCCTAATTTTCCTTCTCCCCGCACTGGGCCAACATCGACTTCGCCAGTCAGCCCGATGCTGCCCGCCACAAGGTCCATCAGAGACCTGAGGTGACAGCTGATTTTCAGGGCCGCTGGCCGTACTGCCCATCAAAACTAAATCAACAGCTTTGGGAGTGCTCCATGATCAAGTCCTTGCTAACCCGCATCGCTCATCCATTGGCGATCACCGCCATCGCCGCCACGGTCGCCACCAGCGCCCAGGCCGGCACCCTGTCTATCGGTCACACCACCTGGGTCGGCTACGGCACCCTCTACCTCGCTCAGGACCTGGGCTACTTCAAGGAAAACGGCTTGACCGTCGAACTGCCCGTCGTCGAGGAGGCGTCGATGTACATGGCCGCGCAGGCTTCGGGCGAGTTGTCTGGCTCGGCGTCGACCATCGACGAAGTGCTGAAATACCGTCCGCAATTCTGCTTCAAGGCAGTGGCCGCGCTGGATGACAGCCATGGCGGCGACGGCGTGCTGGTGGGCAAGGACGTCAAGAGTCTGCAGGAGCTCAAAGGCAAAGCGGTGGCGGTGAACGAAGGGTCGACCTCGCAGTTCTGGTTGTCGTATTTGCTGAAGAAACACGGCATGACCATGAGTGACATCACCGTGCAGAACATGACAGCTGACGATGCTGCCACTGCGTTCATCGCCGGTCGCGTGCCGGCCGCCGTGACGTGGGAGCCGCATCTGTCGATGGTGCGTGACAAGAAACAGGGCAAGGTGCTGATCGACAGCAGCAGCACGCCGGGTGTGATTGTCGATGTGGTCGCGCTCAACTGCGCCGTCATCGAGAAGCAGCCGCAAGACGTCAAGGCACTGGTCGCCGGTCTGTACAAAGCGGTCCAGTACACCAAGGACCATCCAGAAGAAGCCTACAAAATCATGGCCAAAGGTGTCGGCGGTTACCTCGCCGATCCGAAGGAGCTGGCCGCCGCCGCGCAAGGCGTGCGCTTCTACGATCAGGCCATGAGCGAAAAACTCCTCGGCTCGCCGGGCAAGCCGGGCGACAGCGAACCGCTGATCAAACTGGCCAATGAAACCGCCAGTGAATTGCAGGGCAAACCCTACAACGTCAGCAATGACGACTTGATCGACAACCGTTTCGTCACCCCGCTGTAGGAGGTTTGCATGTTCAAGCGCAATTCATGGCTGAGCCGCTGCATCACGCCCAAGACCGGCCTGCCGGTGCAGGTGATCTGGAGCGCAAGCGGCCTGGCCTGGGTGTTGTTGATCGGCCTCTGGGCGGGGTTGTCCTATGGCGGCGTGGTGCCGGGCATGTTCCTGCCGACACCGGGTGCGGTGGCCGAAGCCGCCGTGCGCCTGGGCCGCGACGGCACCCTTGGCCTGCATGTGTGGGCCAGCCTCGAAGTGGTGATGGTCGGTTTCATTGTCTCGTCACTGGTGGCGGTGCCGCTGGGGTTGCTGATGGGCAGCTTCCGTATCGTCCAGGCGTTCCTGGAGCCGATGGTCAATTTCATTCGTTACCTGCCGGTGACCTCGTTCGTGCCGCTGTTCATTCTGTGGATCGGTATCGGTCTGGAGCAGCGGGTCTCGGTGATCATCTTCGGTGTGTTCTTCCAGCAACTGGTGATGATCGCGGACGTGTCCAAAGGCATCTCCAAGGACTTGATCAACGCGTCCTACACCTTGGGCTCGACCCGTCGCGACGCGGTGCTGCATGTGATTGCCCCGGCCTCGTTGCCGGGTGTGCTCGACACCTTGCGCGTGACCATGGGCTGGGCCTGGACCTACCTGGTGGTGGCCGAACTGGTCGCCGCTTCCAGTGGCCTGGGTTACTTGAGCCTTAAAGCCATGCGTGGTTTTCAAGTGGATGTGATTTTCCTGGCAATCGCGATCATCGGCCTGTTGGGCCTGGTCACCGATCAACTGTTCCGTTTCCTACGTCTGAGGATCGCCGCATGGGCTCAGTAAGCGCCGTCAACCCTCGCTTCGTCACACCCTCGGCTGCCCCGGTGCAAGCCGCTCCAAGGCTGCAAGTGGACAAGGTCAGCCTGCGCTATCAGAAACCTGATGGCGGCATGTTCACTGCGCTGGAGCAGGTGTCGTTCGAGGTGCCGGACCAACAATTCGCCGTGCTGGTCGGGCCTTCGGGGTGCGGCAAGTCAAGTTTGCTGTACCTCACCGCCGGCCTCAATGAGCCCACCGAAGGCGAGATCTACGTCGGTGGCCAGCAAGTCCAGGGGCCGGGTGCGGACCGTGGCATGGTGTTCCAGAGCTACACACTGTTCCCGTGGCTGACCGTGCGCCAGAACGTCGAATTCGGGCTCAAGCGTCGCGGCATGGCGGCTGCCCAGCGCAAGGAGATCGTCGACTATTACGTCAATGAAGTTGGTTTGAGCGGGTTTGCCGATAACTACGCCAAGCAGCTGTCCGGCGGCATGATGCAGCGTGTGGCGATTGCCCGCGCGCTGGCCAACGATCCGCAGATCCTGCTGATGGACGAACCTTTCGGCGCGCTGGACAGCCAGACGCGCCTGCAAATGCAGCAGCTGTTGTTGCGGGTCTGGGGCAACAGCAAGAAGACCGTGTTGTTCGTGACCCACGATATCGACGAGGCGGTTTTGCTCGGCGACCGGGTCTACGTGATGGGCGCCAGGCCTGGGCGGATCAAGCAGATTCTGGACGTGCCGATCGAACGCCCACGGACGCTGGACATGGTCATGGAACGCTCGTTTATCGACATGAAGCGCAAGATCTTCGGGCTATTGCATGACGATCTGGAAGAGGTGCATTGAACCGATTCCCAGCCATGCACAATCCCCGTGGGAGCGAGCCTGCTCGCGAAGGCGGCTGTACCTTCAACATTGATGTTGCCTGATACACCGCTTTCGCGAGCAGGCTCGCTCCCACAGGTTTTGTATTGTCAGTTGGCGGGCAGCAGGAACCGTGAAATCACCGGCAAGTGGTCGGAGATGCGCAACGTATCGTCCTGCCTCACCATCGCCTCGACCCGTTTGATGTGTGGACTGTAGAACAGGTAGTCAACCGTGCGGTCCGGGCCATTCAAGCCCGGATCGTTAGGGTAATGCGTCAACCACTGGGACCGATCGGCGCCGCTGGCTTCGTTGTTGGTCGGGATCATCGGGTACTTGTCCCACAGCACATGCAGCGCGCTGTCGGCCGAGTAGGGTGTGCGTTGTTCCTCGGGCAGTCGGCGAAACTGCCCGAGCGGCAACAGATTGAAATCGCCACCGATCAACCACGGCGTGCCACGGCCTTCGAATTTATCGAGCACCTTGGCGACAGCCGTCACTTGGGCTTGCAGCGTTTCGTCGGGCTGGGTGACGCGGTCCAGATGGGTATTGAGCACCGCCATCTGACCGCCGTCGTTCAGCGGTAGATAAGACACCAACAAGGCGTTTTTCGGTTTGAACTGGCGGCTGATCAGGTTGACCGATGCGACCGGTAATTGCAGGCGTTCGGCATGTTCGATCTGGTAGCGGCTGAGCGTGGCCAGTTGTCGACCGACGCTGCCGAAGATGTGCGGATCCGGCACAAAGTCGGCCTTCCAGTCGAAGGCGCGGGCGCTGCATGGATAGAGGTCGGCGACACGCTCTTGCAGCAGCTTGAACTGGTTCTGGTAATCGCTGGTCTTGGCGTTGTCATCGAGTTCCTGCAACAACACGATGTCGGGGTTTTCGTCGCGAATCACCCGCGCCACTTCATCGAGGCTGAAAGCCATGTCCTCGGGGGTAGGGTTTTCATCGGTGCCCTGTGCCAGGTCGTTCCAGAACACATAGCGTTTACCCGCCAGGTACTGAACGTTCCAGGTCATCACCTTCAATGCCTGACCGGGCACCAGGGTGGGCGCTTGAGTCGTGCAACTGACCGGTAACACTTCCTTGGAGTCGGGGCGCCAGGTCAGGTTGTAAATCAACAATGCGATCACGCCAGTCACAATCAACAGGCTCAGCAGGGTGTAGCGCAGTAGACGGGTCATGGCTCGGCTTATAGCGTTACAAAAGATGGCCCCGAGCATAACCGAGACCGGAGCTGAAGCCCACGGTCAGAGCGGCCCCTCGATCTTCTCGGGTGTATCGCCGATCAGCATGAACAAGCGGAACAACACCACGCTGGTGAACAGTTGCAGGAAGCTGTGGGCGCTGTCGATCAGCAGGGAAATCACCGGGTTCTGCGGGTCTGGGTACACCGCGAGCGTGGCGCCCTTGAGCACCCACAGCGGCCCCATCACACACAGGATGCACACCAGAATGCGCATGAAGTGGCCGCGAGTCAGGCGCAGGCTTTCTTTCATGGCCGCCAACGGGGCCATGCCACGCAGTACCAGCAAGTATTCGCCGAAAGCCAGGGTCACCATCAGATAGATACCGGGCAGGAAGTACAGCGACAGACCGAGCAGGATCAGCAGGGTATTGAGCGCTGTGAGCAAGGCGAAGCGCGGCCACAGATACGCCGAGCGTGTCAGCAGATCACGGTTGCGCGGCGACTCACCTCGACTGCGGGCGTCGAGGAACAGGATCAGGGCGGCGGTGTACAGCGGATAAACCAGCAAGCCGACGATGACACTGACGCCGGGAAAACTGTCCGGCTCGGTGGAGTGGTCGACAATTTGTTGCAGCAGCGCCTCGAAGATCACCAGCGGCAGGCACAGTTGCACGATCTGTCCCAGATTGCGCTTGAAGAAATACAAGGAGTCACGCAGCACATCAAACGGATTCATCAGTCGGTATCGCAGGTCATAAGCAGTTACACACTGTAACCGATGATGTACCGCCCGAAGCAAACGTAAACCTTAGGTAAAGCTCATTGAAACAACTTGTTTCAGCCTCCATTAAGGTTGAGCACCTTATCCTCTTTGGAAAAGGACAACGATTTTCCCGGCAATCTACGAGGTCGCCATGAACAGCGAAGAACAAACCCTGATCGATGGACTGTTTTCCCGGCTGCAACAGGCCGAAGCGGATTCAGCCCCGCGCGATGCCCTGGCTGAGGCGCGGATCAAGGAACACCTGACTCGCCAGCCTGCGGCCGGCTATTTCATGACCCAGGCGATCCTGGTTCAGGAAGCCGCCATCAAGAGCCTCGACGAACAGAACAAGCAACTGACCCAGCAAGTGCAGCAATTGCAGGCCGAACTGCAAGCGGCCAAGGCGCAGACAGCGGCACCGGCGCCGAGCGGTGGTGGCTTTTTGTCGAGCATCTTCGGTGGCAGTACTCGCGATCCACAGCCCGCACCGACCCAGAGCGCCCCATCGTCCACGGGCGGCTGGCGTGAACCGGCACGGCCATCGTTCAATTCACAGCCGCCGCAGCAGAACTTCGGTGCCGCACAGCCACAACAAAACTACGCCCCGCAACAGCAAGCGCCGTCGGCTGGCAGTGGTTTTCTCGGCGGCGCGCTGAAGACTGCGGCCGGTGTCGCGGGTGGCGTGATGCTGGCACAAGGCATCAGCAGCCTGTTCCATCACAATCAGCAGCCGGAAGTGGTTGAAGTGATCAAGGAAGAGCCGGCGCAGGTCAATGACCAGAGCAACGGCGGTTGGGGTGATGACCAGCGCATGGCTGACAACTCCAACGATCAGGGCGGTTTTGCCGACACTGATTACAGCGACGACAACTCGTCATTCTTCGGCGGCGATGACGACGATTCCTTCGTCTAAGACGCCATTCGTCCGGGGCGCGACCGTGCCCCGGGCCGATTATTCGCGGAACAATCCTTCGGGCTGGCATACTGGGCGACTTTTCGGGCCAGGTGCCTGATCTCGCCTGCGCGCCTGTGCGCCAAGAGGAAACCCGCGGTGAAAAAAATCGCAGTGTTCGCCGATGTCCAAAACCTCTATTACACCGTGCGTCAGGCCTATGGTTGCCACTTCAACTACGCCGCGTTGTGGGCTGACATCAGCAAACAGGGCGAGATCGTCGAGGCCTACGCCTACGCGATCGATCGTGGCGACAGCAAACAGCAGCAATTCCAGCAGATCCTGCGCAACCTCGGCTTCACCGTGAAGCTCAAGCCCTACATCCAGCGCAGCGACGGTTCGGCCAAGGGCGACTGGGACGTGGGCATCACCCTCGACATCATGGACGCCGCCGATCACGTCGACGAAATCGTGCTGGCCTCCGGTGACGGTGATTTCGACATGCTGCTGGACCGCATCATCAGCAAACACGGGGTGCAAGCGGTGGCCTACGGCGTACCGGGCCTCACGGCCAACTCGCTGATCCGCGCCGCCAGCCGTTATGTGCCGATCGAAGGCGCGTTGCTGCTCAAGAATTGATTTTTACGGAGTTGAAACAGGTTTGGAACGCATAGCAGTCATCGACTTTGAAACCACCGGGATCTCCCCGAGCAGCAGCTGCCGGGCCACGGAAATTGCCGTGGTGATCCTTGAACAGGGGCGCATCGTCGAGCGTTACCAAAGCCTGATGAATGCCGGCGTACGCGTGCCGGCCTTCATTGAGCAACTCACCGGCATCAGCAACGCCATGCTGCGCACCGCGCCTTCGGCCGAGCAGGTGATGAACGAGGTGAACGAGTTCGTCGGCTGCACTCCATTGCTCGCGCACAATGCGGCGTTCGACCAGAAGTTCTGGGACTTTGAGCTGGGGCGGATCAAGCGCACGCGTTTGCAGAACTTTGCCTGCTCGCTGCTATTGGCCCGTCGGCTGATGCCCGCTGCGCCGAACCACAAGCTTGGCACCCTCACCACGTTCGCCAACTTGCCCGATACCGGCAAGGCTCACCGGGCCATGGCCGACGCCGAGATGGCCGCGAACCTGACAACGCACCTGATGGAAGAGTTGCGGCGCAAGCATGGGCTGCGCGAGTTGTCCCATGATTTGCTGTGCGGTTTGCAAAAAGTACCGGCGGCGAAGATCAACGAACACCTCAAGCGCCATCGCGGGTTCTGAAACCACCGCTGAACCCTTGTGGGAGCGAGCCTGCTCGCGAAAGCAATTTATCATTCGACATTGATGGTGACTGACACTCCGCTTTCGCGAGCAGGCTCGCTCCCACAGGGGATTTCCCTCTGCCTTAGATTGTTTTGCCATTGCCTTCGATGTGCCCCAACGGCACCCGCTTCTCTATCGCGCTGGACAACACAATCGACGTCTTGCTGAACCCGAACTTGGCAATCCGGTTGATCAACTCTTCCAGTTCCGGCATCGAGCCCACCGCCGCTTGCATGATCACGCACGGATCGCCGGTCACCCGGTGGCATTCGGTCAACTGCGGGATTTTGATCAAATCATCGTAGGTCTTCTGATTACCATGCTGGTTCAGGCGCAGTTCGATCACGCACTGGATCGGCAAGCCGAGCTTGGCCATGTCGACCTTCGCCTGGTAACCGGTAATCACGCCATTGGCTTCGAGCTTGGCCACGCGTTCGGCCACGGCCGGGGCGGACAGGTTGACCTTGCGCGCGAGGTCGGCGTAGGACGCACGACCGTTTTCCAGCAGGGCGCTGAGGAGCATGCGGTCGTATTTATCCATCGGCGTATACCTTGAAAATGGCTGACTTTCGAAAGCACGGTTTATAGCGCTGATCTCCGTGTTTTGAAAAGTGTACCGGCGCTATAAACAGGTTTTGTAACTTATTTTTAGCGCTTGGCCTTTCTAGAATAGCGGTTCACATTGTTCTGTCATCGAGCTGCCCATGCCTGGCTTACGTCGTTTCCCCTTACCGTTGATCGCCGCTTTTTTCGCGTTGTACGTGATTTGGGGCTCGACCTATCTGGTGATCCGCATAGGCGTGGAGTACTGGCCGCCGTTGCTGCTCGCCGGGATCCGTTTTGTGCTCGCCGGGACGTTGATGTACGCCTTCCTGCGCTGGCGCGGGGCGCCGGCACCGACGTGGGCGCAGTGGAAAGCGGCCGGCATGATCGGGATCCTGCTGCTGGCCTGCGGTAACGGCGGCGTCAGTGTCGCTGAACACATGGGAGTGGCCTCCGGTGTGGCGGCATTGGCGGTGGCGACGGTGCCCTTGTTTACCTTGTTGTTCGGCTATTTCTGGGGCGCGCGAAATACCCGTCTCGAATGGGCCGGGATTGCGCTCGGGCTGATAGGCATTGCCATGTTGAATCTCGGTTCGAACCTGCAATCGAGCCCGTTGGGTGCGCTGTTGCTGGTGTTTGCGGCGGCGTCCTGGGCGTTCGGGTCGGTCTGGAGCAAGCACGTGCCGTTGCCGGCGGGGGCAATGGCCAGTGCGGTGGAAATGCTGGTCGGTGGCGTGGCGCTGCTGATCGGCAGTGCCGTGAGCGGCGAGCATCTGCAAGCCATGCCACCGATTGAAGGCTGGGCGGCCTTGGCGTATCTGACGTTCTTCGGCTCGATCATCGCGTTCAACGCTTATATGTACCTGTTGAAAAACGTGCGTCCGGCGGCAGCGACCAGTTATGCCTACGTCAACCCGGCCGTGGCGGTGTTGTTGGGGATCGTGTTTGTGGGCGAGACCATCGGAATCGAAGAAGGGCTGGCGATGCTGGTGATCATCAGCGCCGTGGTGTTGATCGGATTGCCGCAGTGGCGTCGGGCACCTGTGCAGCCGGCTGTAGTCGTGCCGACAGAATCCCGTGTGAATTAGGGTAAACTGCGCGCCATTGCATCTTGTGTTGCACACTTGTTTTGAAAAACCCGCGCTGAATTTTCCTACGGTAATCCCATGACTTTCGCCACCCTTGGCCTGATCGAACCCTTGCTGCGCTCTCTCGAGACGCTCGGCTACCAGACCCCGACGCCGGTTCAGGCGCAAGCCATTCCGGCGGTGCTGGCCGGTCGCGACCTGATGGCTGCGGCCCAGACCGGTACTGGCAAGACGGCCGGTTTCGCGTTGCCGCTCCTGCAATTGCTGGCCATGGAAGGGCCGAAAGTCACCGCCAACTCGGTGCGCGCACTGATTCTGGTGCCGACCCGCGAACTGGCGGAACAGGTTCACGAAGCCGTGCGTCAGTACGCCGAGAACCTGCCGTTGAGCACTTACGCGGTGTACGGCGGCGTCAGCATCAACCCGCAAATGATGAAGTTGCGCAAAGGCGTCGACCTGCTGGTGGCCACGCCGGGCCGTTTGCTCGACCTGTTCCGCCAGAACGCGCTCAAGTTCAATCAGCTGCAAACTCTGGTGCTCGACGAAGCCGATCGTATGCTCGATCTGGGTTTTTCCGAGGAGCTGGGCAACATTTACAAGGCGCTGCCGAAGAAACGCCAGACGCTGTTGTTCTCGGCGACGTTCTCCGACGCGATCCGCACCCTGGCCGGGCAGATGCTCAACGATCCGCTGAGCATCGAAGTCAGCCCGCGTAACGTGGCGGCCAACACGGTTAAGCAGTGGGTAGTGACGGTCGACAAGAAGCGCAAGTCGGAACTGTTCGTTCACTTGCTGCGTAAAAGCAAGTGGAAGCAGGTGCTGGTGTTCGCCAAGACCCGCAACGGTGTCGACGCGCTGGTGGAAAAACTCCAGGGCCTGGGTATCAATGCCGACGGCATCCACGGCGACAAACCGCAGGCGACGCGTCAGCGCGCGCTGGACCGTTTCAAGGCCAGTGAAGTGCAGATCCTGGTCGCTACCGACGTCGCGGCCCGTGGTCTGGACATCGAAGATTTGCCGCTGGTGGTCAACTTCGACCTGCCGATCGTGGCTGAGGATTATATCCACCGCATCGGGCGTACCGGCCGTGCGGGTAACACCGGGCAGGCGATTTCGCTGGTGTGCGCCGATGAAGTGAATCTGCTGTCGGCCATCGAGACGTTGACCCGCCAGACCTTGCCTCGGCAGATGGAGCATGACTTCGAGCCTGAGCACCGCGTGCCGGACACCGATGCCAGTGGTCAGGTGGTGAAGAAGCCGAAAAAGCCGAAGAAACCGAAGACCTCCGGTGGCGGTAAACGCAATTTGGGCAAATGGGTTGAGAGCGGGGATGCTTCGGCGCCGGAGCCTTCGATCAAGCCTGTGCGTAAAGTGCCGGTGTTCAACACTGGACCGCGCAAACGTAAGCCTTAAATACCTGCGGCGTCTGTCAGGACGCCTTCGCGAGCAGGCTCGCTCCCACAGGGGATTTGTGGACGACACAGATCCAGTGTGGGAGCGAGCCTGCTCGCGAAGGACGCGCCTCGGTCTTCAGCCTTGGTGGTTCAACCACCCCACCATCCCCATTCCCGCCGCACGACCACTGGCGAAACACGCGGTCAGCAGATAGCCGCCCGTCGGCGCTTCCCAATCCAGCATCTCCCCCGCGCAGAACACGCCAGGCAATTGCTTGAGCATCAAGCGTTCATCCATCGACTCGAACATCACACCACCGGCGCTGCTGATGGCTTCGTCCAGGGGGCGGGTTTTCACCAGCGTCAGCGGCAGTGCCTTGATCGCTTTGGCCAACAACACCGGATCGGTGAAGCAGGCGGCAGGCGTCAGTTCTCGCAGCAACGCGGCTTTCACGCCATCAAGGCCCAGCTGACTGTGCAGGTGTTTGGACATCGAACGTGAACCGCGAGGTTTGCTCAGCGCTGCCTGCACTTTATCCACAGGCTTGCCCGGCAGCAGGTCCAGATGAAGGGTCGCGGAACCGTTGAGGTTGATCGCTTCACGGATCGGTGCGGACAGCGCGTAAATCAAACTGCCTTCAATCCCGGTCGCCGTGATCACGCATTCCCCAAGCCGTGGCATGTCGTCATTGAGACCGATGGCGATGTTTTTCAGCGGCGCACCGGCGAATTTACTGACCATCAATTCGCTCCAGGCCTGCACCTCGAAGCCGCAATTACTCGGTTGCAACGGCGCAAGTCCTACGCCGCGTTGTTCCAGTGGCAGCCTCCACGCGCCATCCGAACCCAGGCGCGACCAACTGCCGCCACCGAGGGCCAGCAGGGTGGCGTCCGGTGTCAGGCGTTTTTCACCTTCGGGGCTCGACACGTTCAGGCTGCCGTCGGCATTCCAGCCGAGCCAGCGGTGGCGGGTGTGGATAACTACGCCAGCATCGCGCAGGCGTTTGAGCCAGGCGCGCAGCAAGGGCGCGGCTTTCATGTCGGTCGGAAACACCCGGCCGGAACTGCCGACAAAGGTTTCGATACCCAGGTCGTGAATCCACTGGCACAGCGCGTCGGCGCCAAAGGAGCGCAGCAGCGGCGCAATCTGTGGCGCGCGTTCGGCGTAGCGCGAGAGAAACGCCGGGTAGGCTTCGGAATGGGTGATGTTCATGCCGCCGACCCCGGCCAGGAGGAATTTGCGTCCTACCGAGGGCATGCCGTCGTACAGGTCGACTTTGATCCCGGACTGGCTCAGCACTTCAGCCGCCATCAGGCCGGCGGGGCCGCCGCCGATGATGGCGACGTGAGGGGGGAGGGCAGTGGAGGATCGGGTCATGGAATGCGCTGCGGCCTGGCGGGATAAGCCGGGCATTCTACCAGCCTGCTCCCACAGGGGGATTTGTTGTGTTTTCAATATGTGGTTAAAAAACAATCACCGCTGTGTAGGCTATACGCCGTAAGGGCTGTAGGCCCTTTCACTCAGGTTATCCACAGGCAGTTCCACAGGCATTGTGGGTAAACACTCACGGTTCAATGACAACCTGATGACTGCCACACCCGTTGCGCGCTGTGATGCAGAATCCCGTGCCGCCGCGCCAACGCCTTGCGGTCCTTGCTGTAACCGCCTCCGATCACCCCGACCACCGGAATGTCCCGGCCCAGGCAATGGCGCATCACGCTTTCATCACGCGCCGCCACGCCTTCGTCCGTCAGTTTCAAATAGCCCAGGGCGTCGTCCTTGTGCACATCGACCCCGGCGTCATACAACACCAGGTCCGGTTGATAGAGCGGCAGCAAATAGTTGAGCGCATCGTCGACCACTTTCAGGTAGTCGGCGTCGCCCATGCCCTTGGGCAAAGGAATGTCCCAGTCACTTTCGGCTTTGCGTGCAGGAAAATTCTTTTCGCAGTGCAGGGAAACGGTCACCGCGTCCGGGGTGTTGTGCAGGATTCGGGCAGTCCCGTCGCCCTGATGCACATCGCAATCGAAGATCAACACCCGATTTACCCGGCCGCTTTCCAGCAGGTAATGGCTGATCACGGCCAGGTCATTGAAGATGCAGAAGCCGGCCGGGTAGTCGTAATGCGCGTGATGCGTGCCGCCAGCCAGGTGACAGGCCAAACCGTGTTCCAGCGCCTGTTCTGCCGCCAACAACGAACCGCCGACCGCGCGCACCGTGCGCCGGGCCAGGGCTTCGCTCCAGGGCAGGCCCAGTCGCCGCTGGTCTTCACGGGACAACTCGCCACTCATGTAACGTTCGATATAGGCAGCGTCATGGGCGAGGGCGAGAATCTCCGGAGGGCAGAGGTCCGGGCGCAGCAGATCGGCGTCCCGGGTCAGGCCGCTGTCCACCAGGTGATCGCGCAGCAGGCGAAACTTGTCCATGGGGAAACGGTGATCGGCCGGAAACTCGGGGCTGTAGTCTTCGTGATAAATCAGCGGCAGCGGCATGATGATTTCATGTAGGAATGAGAGAAGGATCCTACCAGCGATGTAGACTTGCGGCATGGAAACGGGGGAACGCAATGGAGCCAATACTGCAACTCGAAAGTGCGCGACTGCTGTTGCGGCAGTGGCGCGATGAGGATTTGCCCGAATTTG
The DNA here is from genome assembly GCF_059415465.1 of Pseudomonas sp. GW821-FHT10C09. Taxonomy (NCBI): domain Bacteria; kingdom Pseudomonadati; phylum Pseudomonadota; class Gammaproteobacteria; order Pseudomonadales; family Pseudomonadaceae; genus Pseudomonas; species Pseudomonas sp. GW821-FHT10C09. The sequence goes on along the minus strand of NZ_JBWKNG010000006.1, from coordinate 22,499 downwards.
CGGCGATGTGTGCCGATCCGCAGGTAATGCGATATTTTCCGGCGCCGTTGAGTCACCTGGAAAGTGCCTCGTTGATCGGACGTATTCGCGGGCATTTTGCCGAGCACGGATTCGGCTTGTGGGCGCTGCAACGCAAGGTCACCGGCCAGTTCATCGGGTTTACCGGGTTGGGTGTGGTGGGCTTCGACGCGCCATTTACCCCCGCGACCGAAATCGGCTGGCGCCTGGCCCGCGAACATTGGGGCCTGGGGTATGCCAGTGAAGCGGCGTGGACCGCTCTGCGTTGCGGGTTTGACCGGTTGGGGCTGACAGAAGTCGTATCCTTTACCACGCAATCCAACACGCCTTCCGAGAAAGTCATGCAGGCGATCGGCATGCACCATGATTCAGCCGATGACTTCGAGCATCCGAAGCTCGCAGCCGGCCATCCCCTGCGTCACCATGTGCTGTATCGCATCACCCGTGAACAATGGCTGCAAACCTTGCATGGATAAGCCGCCGCGGACGTTTACAATGGCCCCCATCTTATTGGCCTGGGCCAGAAACTGAATCGACCGTCGCAGCCAAGACTGCGCGGCAATGTTTTGCGTGAGGAGAGCCTGAATGAGCCAAGTGTTGGATGATCTGGTTGAGTTGCTGACCCTGGAACCGATCGAAGAAAACCTGTTCCGTGGCCGCAGCCAGGACCTGGGTTTTCGCCAGTTGTTCGGCGGTCAGGTGATCGGTCAGTCGCTGTCGGCAGCCAGTCAGACCGTTGAAGAAGCGCGGCATGTGCATTCCATGCACGGGTATTTCCTGCGGCCGGGCGATTCAGCGTTGCCCGTGGTTTATCAGGTGGATCGGGTGCGCGACGGCGGCAGTTTCAGCACGCGGCGGGTGACGGCAATCCAGAAGGGTAATCCGATTTTCACCTGCAGCGCCTCGTTCCAGTACGACGAAAAAGGCTTTGAACACCAGGCTCAAATGCCTGTTGTGGTCGGACCGGAAAACCTGCCGACGGAGCTGGAAATCACTAAGAGGCACGCGCACCTGATCCCCGAGCACATGCGCGAAAAACTGCTGTGCCCAAAACCGATCGAATTCCGCCCGGTGACCGAAAAAGATCCTTACAACCCGCTGCCGTCCGACCCGATCAAGTACGTCTGGTTTCGTGCCGACGGTGCCCTGGCCGACTCGCCGGCGCTGCACAAATACTTGCTGGCCTATGCGTCGGACTTCGGTCTGCTGGTGACCTCGATGCAGCCCCATGGCAAAACGGTATGGAACAAGGATATGCAGGTCGCCAGCCTCGATCACGCGCTGTGGTTCCATCAGGATCTGCGTGCCGATGACTGGTTGCTCTACGCGATGGACAGCCCTTGGGCCGGCAATTCCCGTGGTTTCAACCGTGGCAGCGTGTTCAACCGCGCCGGACAACTGGTGGCCTCGGTCACTCAGGAAGGCCTGATTCGTCATCGCAAGGATTGGGCATGAGCCTGGCCGAGGTGCGTCATTGGGTGTTCGACATGGACGGCACCCTGACGGTGGCCGTGCATGACTTTGCGGCGATTCGCATGGCATTGGCGATCCCGGCCGAAGACGACATCCTGACCCACCTCGCCGCGTTGCCGGCCGATGAAGCGGCGGCTAAACATGCGTGGCTGCTGGAGCATGAACGCGATCTGGCGCTGGGTTCGAAACCGGCGCCAGGTGCGGTAGAGCTGGTGCGTGAGCTGGCCGGGCGCGGTTATCGCCTGGGCATTCTCACGCGCAATGCCCGGGAGTTGGCGCACGTAACGCTGGAGGCCATCGGCCTGGCCGACTGCTTCGCGGTGGAGGATGTGCTGGGGCGTGATGAAGCACCGCCCAAGCCGCATCCCGGTGGTTTGCTGAAACTGGCCGAGGCCTGGAACGTGCCGGCGAGCGAGATGGTGATGGTCGGTGATTACCGGTTTGATCTGGATTGCGGTCGAGCGGCAGGGGCACGGACGGTGTTGGTGAATTTGCCGGATAACCCGTGGCCGGAGCTGACGGATTGGCATGCGGCGGATTGCGTTGCATTGCGGGAAATGTTGTTGGCTTGAGGACCCCTTCGCGAGCAGGCTCACTCCCACATTTAACCGAGTTCTCCCAGAAGAATGCGGTCGAATGTGGGAGCGAGCCTGCTCGCGAAAGCGCCAGTTCAGGCGCCACCGAACTCACTGCCCAAACAACACCTTCTGCCCCTCTGGCGACGTCAACATCCCATCCCCGTTATGCCCAATCCCCGGCACCTCCACCAGTCGCTGGTTCACCCCACGCGGGTTACGACGCAGCAAATAGTCAAAGTAGAAATGCCCGCGAGCCAGCCGATTGGTGCCCTGGGCTTCAGCCTCGCACCCCTTGTCCAGCGCCGCTTGCTGCGGGTCCGTGTCTTGCTGCCCGAGCAGATACGTCACGTCACGCTTGACGTAATTGCCTTCAATCTGTGGCGCCGTTTGCCCACTGGCATAGAGAGGTAAATCCGTCAGGCCATACTTCCAACGGTTGAAACCAGGGCATTTCGCGTGATCGAACGCCACAGGCCGTCGCTCATCGAAATACGCGTACGAGGAGGGGTTGGCGACCACATAACGGACTTTCACACCCGTTGGTTGATCGTGAGCCAACAAGGCATAACGCTGAACCACCTGGGCACCACCGGAGTGACCGGCGATGACGATCTCTTTCACGTCCGGAAACTGTTGGCGGTCGCTGACCCTCGCGATGATCTGATCCAGTGCCCCAAAGGAACTCAGTGCAAACGGGGCTGTGGATAAACCGCCGGCCATCCAGTCGTTGCCTTGCCAGCGCAGTACGGAGTCCGCCACGGGATGCAGGGCGACATCGGTTTCATTGAGAAATTGTGGGGCGATGACCAGCGTGGTCTGGCTTTGTCCGGCCAGTTCAGCCGCCTGCTCAGCACTCTCTCGGTAGGTTCCGGCGTTGCGCAGACGGCCGTGGATAATGATCAGCACACGTTCGATTTTCGCCGGCGCGGCGCCGAGGCTGACCGCCATCTCGCCTTCTTTGAGCAACAGCCGGCCGGGGCTGAGTTCTTTGACCGCATGTTCGGCGGCTTGGGTGCTTGCGCAGGTAAACAGTACAGCTAACAGCCACTTATTCATTTACAGGTTTTTCGCCGCAAAGGTGTCGCACTGGCCCACCTGGCCTTGTGCAAATCCGGTTTTAAACCAGCGCACCCTTTGCGCTGACGTACCATGGGTAAACGAGTCCGGCACCACGCGGCCCTGACCTTGCTGTTGCAAGCGGTCATCGCCGATGGCGTTGGCGGCGTTCAGGGCTTCTTCGATGTCCCCCGGTTCCAGCCAGTTCAGACGCTTTTGTGCATTGTTGGCCCAGACTCCGGCCAGGCAATCGGCCTGAAGTTCCTGACGCACAAGTAAACCGCCGTCGCCTTCCATCTGCCGGCCTTGGGCGCGGGCGGTCTGAATTTTCGCGGAAACACCGAGCAAGGTCTGAACGTGGTGTCCGACTTCGTGAGCAATCACGTAGGCCTGCGCGAAGTCACCGGCGGCGGAGAAACGTTGCGACATTTCCTGGAAGAACGCCATGTCCAGATAGACCTTCTGGTCGGCCGGGCAATAGAACGGACCGGTCGCCGAGGTCGCCAGACCGCAGGCGGAATTGACGCGATTGCTGAACAGCACCAGGGTCGGGTTCTTATATTGCTTGCCGGCCTGCTGGAAAATCTGGCCCCAGGTGTCTTCGGTATCGCCAAGGATCGAGCGCACGAATTCGGCCCCTTCATCATTGGCCGGTGGTGCCTTGCGCGTTTGATTGGTGGCGGGCGCCGACTGCTCGCTCATTTGCCCGGTGAGTTGTCCGAGGATCTGCATCGGATCCTGGCCGGTGATCCAGCCGATCCCGACAATCAGGATGATCGCGGTCAGGCTCAGGCCCTTGCCGCCACCAAAACGCATCCCGCCACCACCGCCGCCGACATCATCACCACGGGCGTCCACCACGTTGTCGCTGCGTCGGCCTTTTTTCCATAGCATGTGGGAATCCTCTGATTGTCCGTGGGGATGAGTGTTGCTGGTGTGGGGGAGCGGCGCCAGTCCGGTCGTCCGGGTTTCGGCTATTCCCGGCAATCGCCGGCGTTCGCCAGCAGTATTCCAGACTTGTATGAACGTGGACTCCTCATCGAATTCCGTCAGGCGCCGGGTTTTTATCGAATGAGCCTGTCGTTCGTCGAGTTCCAGATTTCGCATTAACGGGTTCGTCTTCTAGAATCAGGCAAATTGTGTGTGGAACCTCCTATGGCCGGCAGTCAGATCGAACGTGTTTTCAGTGTGCTGGAAAGCCTTACCAGTGACCCGCGTGGTCTGCCGATGCAGACGCTGGCGGAACAACTGGAGATCCCGAAAAGCGCGACCCATCGCTTGCTCGCCGAGCTGATCCGGCTGGGCTATGTGCGACAGAATACAGAGAACCTGCGCTATCACCTGACCACCAAACTGGTGGCGATGGGGTTTCGTTATCTCTCGGGCAGCGGCGCCGATATCGTACAGCCAGTGCTGGATCGCCTCGCGCAGGAGACCGGCGAACTGGTGCGCCTGGGCGTCATTGAAGGCGAGCGGCAGATCTGGATCGCCAAGTCCCAAGGTGCCCGGTCCGGCCTGCGTTACGACCCGGACATGGGCCGCGATGCGCCGTTGTTCTACACCGCATCGGGCCATGCATGGCTGGCGTGCATGAGCGATGCCGAGGCGTTGTCGCTGGTAGAACGCCAGGGCGGTGAGCGCCCCAAAGACCTGGGACCGAATGCGCCGCGTTCCAATATTGAATTGCTGGAGCGCATGCGTCTGGCGCGCGAGCAGGGTTATGCCTGGGTTGAAGAGAGTTCGGCGGTGGGCACCTCGGCGATTGCTGCCGTGGTGCGGCACCCAAGCGAGGGGCGGGTGATGGGGGTGCTGAGCATCGCCGGGCCCAGTGCGCGTATGCCGGGCGCGCGGTTGCATGAGTTGGCGCCGCTGTTGATGCGATATACCGAAGAGTTGTCGGCGGCGAGCCTTGCTTCAGAGTTGTTCAGCTGATTCGAACACACCACCCATCCACAGTGAAACCGTGCGATGTTCGAACACTTTCGGCCTATGCTTGTATAGGAATCTGGAACCAGGTTCTAAATTATTGGAATTCGCCAGGCACAAGGGAACCCCATGACCGTCAGCACTCCGCTCTCCGGCGTAAACCAGCCCTTCAAAGGGATTTTGCTGATCGTCGTCGCCACCTTCCTCTTCTCCAGTCACGACGCCCTGTCCAAATACCTCTCCGGTTTTTATCCGATCGTCATGGTGGTCTGGGCACGTTATGTGGTTCACACCTTGTTGATGGCGGGGATTTTCCTGCCGCAATCCGGTTTGCGTGTGCTGCGAACCAAACGGCCATGGCTGCAACTGATGCGGGCGTTGTGCCTGTTGGGCACCAGTCTGTTTTTCACCACCGGTTTGCAATACATCCCGTTGGCCGAAGCCACGGCGGTCAACTTTCTTGCGCCGGTGCTGGTCACGGCGCTGTCGGTGCCGTTGCTGAAGGAACACGTCACCCGCGGCCAATGGATCGCGGTGATCTGTGGATTTACCGGCGTGTTGATCATCGTCCACCCGGGCGGCGATCTGTTCACACCAGCAGTGCTGCTGCCGCTCTGCTCGGCGCTGTTTTTCTGCTTCTATCAATTGCTCACCCGCAAGCTCAGCAACATCGACAGCCCGACCACCAGCAACTTCTTCGCCGGCCTGTGCAACACCCTGGTGATGAGCGCGCTGGTGCCGTTCTTCTGGCAAGTCCCGAGCCTTGGGCATGGACTGATGATGGTGGCGCTGGGGGCGTGCGGGATGACGGCTCACTTGTTTCTGACCCAGGCGTTTCGCTACGCCGCGCCGGCGTTGCTGGCGCCGTTCGGTTATTGCCAGATTGTGTTTGCCGGTCTGCTGGGCTGGCTGCTGTTTGCCCACACGCCGACCCTGACCACTGTGGTCGGGATCGCGGTGATTTGCTGCAGTGGGTTGGCAGCGGCGTGGCAACAGAGTCGCCGGTAGGACAAACAAAAAGGCAGGCCTGGAATCAGGCCTGCCGGGGGACGGAAACTTACTCGGTGACGGCAGGAATCTTGCGCGGTGCCATGAAGTACATCCAGGTCAGGGCAATGAAGTACATCGCTGGAATCAGGGTGAACAGCACGGTGTAGTTGTTGTTGGTGACGGTCAGGATGTGGCCGACCAACTGCGTCATGAACATCCCGCCGATGGCTGCGCACATGCCGCCAAAACCGAACACCGTGCTCATCATGTGTTTAGGCGTGTAGTCCATGACCAGGCTCCAGATGTTCGCGGTCCAGGCCTGGTGCGCGCCGATAGCCAGGGAGATTGCAAATACCGCGACCCACAGGCTGCTCGAACCCGCCGCCATGATCACGCCGACGATGCAGCAGGCGAACAGGAACATCGACATCAGCCGCGCCTTGATCGGATTCATCCCGCGACCGATCAGGAACGAGGAGAGGATCCCGCCACCGACGCTGCCGAAGTCGGCGGTCAGGTAAATGATGATCAGCGGAATCCCCATCTGGGTCACGTTGATCCCCAGGTTGTATTGCTGATTGAGGAACGGCGGCAGCCAGTACAGGTAGAACCAGAACACCGGCGCGGTCATCGAGTAGGCGAGGGCGAAGGCCCAGGTGCCACGCATGCGCAGGATTTTCGAGAACGGCACGCGAGCTTGTTCCGGTTCGACTTCTTTCTGGATGTAGTCCAGTTCCGATTGTTTGACGCTCGGATGATCTTCCGGGTTGAAGTATTTCAAACCCCAGAACAGCAACCAGATCCCGCCCAGTGCCGACATGCACAGGAACGCGGCCTGCCAGCCCCATACGTGGAGGATCAGCGGCAGCAACATCGGGGTGAACATCGCACCGACGTTGGTCCCGGCGTTGAAGATGCCGGTGGCCACGGCGCGTTCGCCGGCCGGGAACCACAGACGCGTGGTCTTCACGCAGGCCGGGTAGTTGGCGGCTTCGGTCAAGCCAAGGATGAAGCGGCAGACCATGAAGCCGACGGCGGAAGTGGCCAGGCCGTGAGCGCCGGTGGCAATGCTCCAGAGCAGCACCGCGCAGAAGAACACGCGCTTGACGCCGACCCGGTCGATCAACCGGCCCTGCAGCACGAAACCGATGGCGTAGCCGACCTGGAACCAGAAGTTGATGTTGGCGTAGTCCATCGCCGTCCAGCTCATTTCCTTGGCGAGGATGGGCTGCATGACGCCGAGGGCGGCGCGGTCGATGTAGTTCAGGGTCGTCGCGAAAAACACCAGCGCCAGCATGCCCCAACGGGTTTTGCCGACGGCCATGGCGCCGCGGATCTTGTCGCCGATGCCGCTGCTGGCAGGCGTCATGGAGGCGTGCTCCACGGGAGAACTTTGAGAAGGAGTCATGTAGTCCACCGATTATTTTTATGTGGTGTTCTGGGTCTTTGGTAACCGAGCCCGACGGTGCATGACCGGTCTCAATGTGGAGTCGATGTTGCGCAGTGGACAAAAAATCGTCAATTCACCAATGGCCATTGTGTTCGATAATCGAACACAAAACTAACCGGGTAGTACACTTTAAATTGCTGTACGAGTTCGTCCAGCCAATAATTCTCCCCACGTTAAACGCAGACATAAAGCGTGCGATATCGATAACAAGACTGTCTCCACCACCGGGAGTCGAAACATGCAGCGTTCCATTGCCACCGTGTCCTTGAGCGGTACCCTGCCGGAAAAACTCGAAGCCATTGCCGCCGCCGGTTTTGACGGGGTGGAGATTTTCGAGAACGACCTTCTCTACTACGACGGTAGCCCACGGGAAATCAAACAGATGTGCGCCGATCTCGGGATCGCGATCACGCTGTTTCAACCCTTTCGGGATTTCGAGGGATGTCGCCGTGACCGACTGCCGCGCAATCTGGAACGCGCTGAGCGCAAGTTCGACTTGATGCAGGAACTGGGCACGGACCTGGTGCTGGTGTGCAGCAATGCTTCTGCCGATTCCATCGGCGATGAACAAATCCTCGTCGACGACCTGCGCCTGCTCGCCGAACGTGCCGGCGTGCGCGGGCTGCGAATCGGTTATGAAGCGCTGGCCTGGGGCCGGCATGTGAACACTTATCAACAGGTGTGGAACATCGTCCGCCAGGCCGATCACCCGAGCCTCGGTGTCTTGCTCGATAGCTTTCACACGCTGTCGCTCAAGGGCGATCCAAGCGCCATCGCCGAGATTCCGGGCGACAAGATCTTCTTCGTGCAAATGGCCGACGCACCGATCCTCGCCATGGACGTGCTGGAGTGGAGCCGGCATTTCCGCTGCTTCCCCGGCCAGGGAGAATTTGATCTAGCGGGTTTCCTCGCGCCGATCATCAAGAGTGGCTACACCGGCCCGCTGTCGCTGGAAATCTTCAACGACGGTTTCCGCGCTGCGCCGCCACGGGCCAACGCCGCCGACGGTTTGCGTTCGTTGCTGTACCTGGAAGAGAAAACCCGCCAACGCCTGGCGCAGGAAGCTCAACCGGCACCCAACCTCGACATCCTGTTCGAGACACCCACCGCCAGCGAATACAACGGCATCGAGTTTCTCGAGTTTGCGGTGGATGAAAGCCTCGGCGCCAAGCTCTCCCATTGGCTGGAACGGCTGGGTTTCGTCAAGGCCGGGCAGCATCGGTCCAAGAGCGTGAGCCTGCTGCGTCAGGGTGATATCAACCTGATCCTCAATTCCGAGCCTTACTCGTTTGCCCACAGTTTTTTTGAAGCGCATGGCCCCTCGCTGTGCGCCACCGCCGTGCGGGTCAAGGACAGCAGCAGCGCGCTGGCCCGAGCCGTGGCTTACAAAGGCCAGCCGTATCGTGGGCTGGTCGGCCCCAATGAACTGGAATTGGCAGCTGTGCGCGCACCGGACGGTAGCCTGATCTATCTAGTGGATCAGGAGGCCGATGTCTACGGCACCGACTTCAACCTGTACCCGGCCGCCGTTGCCAGTGGCGGGCTCAAGCGTATCGACCACATGGCCATGGCATTGCCTGCCGACAGCCTCGACAGTTGGGTGCTGTTCTACAAGAGCCTGCTGGATTTTGAAGCCGACGACGAAGTGGTCCTGCCTGACCCGTATGGCCTGGTTAAAAGCCGTGCGCTGCGCAGCCGCGACAGTTCGATTCGCTTGCCGTTGAACATTTCCGAGAACCGCAACACCGCAATCTCACACGCGCTGTCGAGTTATCGCGGCTCCGGTGTGCATCACATCGCGTTTGATTGCGATGACATCTTTGCGCAAGTCAGCCGTGCGAAAGAGGCGGGCGTGCCGTTGCTGGACATCCCGCTCAATTACTACGATGACCTCGCCGCGCGGTTCGACTTCGACGATGAGTTCCTCAGCGAACTGGCGTATTTCAACGTGCTGTACGACCGAGATGCCCAGGGCGGCGAACTGTTTCACGTGTACACCGAGCCGTTCGAAGGGCGGTTCTTCTTTGAAATCATTCAGCGCAAAAACGGCTATGCCGGTTACGGCGCGGCCAACGTCGCGGTTCGACTGGCGGCGATGGCCAAATCCCGCAGCGGTGCCATTCGTCAGGCCAAGTTGTAGGAAAATCGTAAACACCGGGACAAACCGCTGCCACGCGGCTTCCTTCACTGTGCGCAGCGGCCCATAATCGCCAGCTTGTGCAGTGATGGCCGTGAGCCCGCAATGACAATGACTTCAGAACGCTCCGCAGTGCCCGTCGAACCGATCGCCGAGCCCCGCAAGAGCCGTAAAAACAACCCGGAAAAGACCCGCGAGAACATCCTTCAAGAGGCGATTGTCGAATTCGTCCAACAGGGGCTTTCCGGTGCTCGCGTCGATGCAATCGCCGAGCGTATCCACACCTCCAAACGCATGATCTATTACTACTTCGGCAGTAAGGAACAGCTCTATGTCGAGGTGCTGGAAAAGCTCTACGGCGACATTCGCAACACGGAAAACCGCTTGCACCTGACCGAGCTGGCGCCGGTGGAGGCGATTCGGCGTCTGGTGGAATTCACCTTCGATCACCATGATCACAACGTCGATTTCGTGCGCATCGTCAGCATCGAGAACATTCACAACGCCGAATACGTGAAGCGCTCCGATGCGATCAAGGCGATGAACAATACGATCCTCGATGCACTGGGCGAGATTCTGCGTCGTGGTGCCGAAGAGGGGCTGTTCCGCGCAGGGCTAGTGCCGCTGGATGTGCATCTGCTGATCAGTTCGTTCTGCTTTTATCGCGTGTCGAACCGTCATACCTTCGGTGAGATCTTCCAGATCGACTTGCCGGACGAAGCCATCAAGCAGCGCCATCGGGCGATGATTTGCGAGTCGGTGTTGCGTTACTTGCAGGCCTGATATCAGGTGAGGGGCTTTCGCCTCACTGCAGCCCCTCACCGCATCCCCTCAGTCGTTCATGCTCTGAAAGTGCGCGAGCATTCGCTGCGCATCCGGCACCACGCCGCTGAACAATTCAAACGCCTTCACCGCCTGAAACACCGCCATGTTGCCGCCATCCAGCGTGCGGCAACCGAGCGCGCGGGCGTTGCGCAGCAGTTCGGTTTCCAGCGGGAAGTAAACGATCTCCGCCACCCACAAGGCTGCGCGAAGCAACTCGACCGGCACCGGCATGCCCGGCAGTTTTTTCATGCCCATGGGCGTGGTGTTCACCAACCCGTCCGCTTGGGCCATTGTGCTTTGCAGATCATGCCCGGCCACTGCACGGCCAACACCGAAATGTTGATTGAGATTGTCTGCCAACGCCTGCGCGCGGCTGATCTCCACGTCAAAAATGCTCAGCAGTTGTACGCCTTCGCTCAACAGCGCGTGGGCCACTGCCGCGCCTGCGCCGCCGGCTCCCATTTGCACGACGCGCGCTCGGGCAGCGTCCTTCAAGCCACGGCGAAACCCTTCGGCAAAACCCAGGCAGTCGGTGTTATGGCCGATGCGTTTACCGTCCTTCAACACCACCGTGTTCACCGCGCCGATGCCGCGGGCTTCCGGCGACAGTTCGTCGAGCAGCGGGATGATCGCCTGCTTGCACGGGAAGGTGATGTTCAGCCCGGTGAAGTTCATTCGTTCGGCGGCCATCAGCAAGTCGGGCAGGGCGCTGCTGTCGAGCTTCAGCTGATCCAGGTCGATCAGGCGATAGAGGTAGCGCATGCCCTGCGCTTCGCCTTCATGCTCGTGCAGCGCCGGTGTGCGGGAGGCTTGAATTCCGGCGCCGATCAGCCCGGCCAATACGCTGTGGTGCTGAGTCATCGTGTTCACCCCTTCAATTTCAGACTGAAATGTTCCAGCGCCAGGCGATAACCATGGCTGCCGAAACCAGCCAGCACGGCAGTGGCGATGGCCGAGACAAACGAGTGATGCCGGAAAGGCTCGCGAGCATGGACGTTCGACAGGTGGACTTCGATCACGGGCAGTTCGCTGGCGACGAGGGCGTCACGAATCGCCACCGAGGTGTGAGTCCATGCGGCGGGGTTAATCACAATCCCTGCGCAGCGACCGCGAGCGGCGTGAATCCAGTCGAGCAATTCGCCTTCGTGGTTGGTCTGGCGAAACTCCACGGCCAGGCCGAATTCTTCAGCGGCACGTGCGCACAGCGCCGAGATGTCTGCCAGGGTTTCGTGGCCGTAAGTCGCCGGTTCGCGGGTGCCGAGCAGGTTCAGGTTCGGGCCGTTGAGCACCAGAACGATAGGGGGCATCGAGGGTCTCTCCACTTATTATTTTTGGAATCGGCTGTAGGTTTCAGCCTGTGGAGATAAATTGTACTAGCTGGTTAGTTTGGTCAATTGAAGAGACGTCCCGAAGGGGATTTGTGTGCGGTGATCGGACGGCTTCGCTGTTTAGCGAGGCAGGTGCTCAACCAGAAAGTCGATAAAAGCGCGCAACCTCAGGGGCACATGGCGGCTTTGCGGATACAGCAACGTGAACGGTCGCGAGCGGCCGCTGTAAGGCTTCAACACTTCTACCAGCGAGCCATTGGCCAATTCGTTTTCGACGATAAACCGATACGTCTGAAACAGCCCCGCCCCGTGTTTTGCCAAGGTCACGCCACCGAGCACATCGTCAGAGCAACTGAAACTACCCTCGGCGAGAATCTCCCGCGGTGCGCCATTGTCATTGAACAGCCAGGCGATCCGCCGGCCGCTGCTGGGCAGTTCGTACTGGATGCATTCGTGTTGTGCGAGATCGTCGAGTGTTTGCGGGACGCCTGCGCGCTTGAGGTAATCAGGACTGGCAATCATCACCAGCGCGGCGTCCTCCAGGTGTCGGGCGATCAGGCCTGAGTCCGGAATGGCCCGCACGCGAATCGCCATGTCATAGCCTTCGCCGACGAAATCGATGTTGCGATTGCTGATGTGCGACTCGACCTTCACGTCAGGAAAGCGCGCCCGAAACGTCGGCAGCAACGGCAAGATCCGGTGGTGTGCATAAGTCGTGGGAATGCTGATGCGCAAGGTGCCGGACGGTTGCTGCTGCTGGCCCATGACCTCGCGCTGAGCCTCGACCAGCTGCGCCAGTGCCTGACGACACTCTTCGTAGTAACGGCGCCCGCTGTCGGTCAACTTGACGCTGCGGGTGGTGCGCGCAAACAGCCGCACGCCCAGGCGCTCTTCCATGCGAGATACCGAGCGGCTGACCGCGGCTGGCGTCACGCCCGCCACCAGTGCGGCGGCCGTAAAGCTGCCGGCCTCGGCGGCGAGGCAAAACAACTCGATACTGCCCAGCTGAAGATCATCAAAGACACGCTGCATGATTGATTACACCGGGGATCAAATGAGGGACGCAATGGCGTCACTGTAGATGAAATCACCGTGGCAGTGCTTTACTGGCGCGGCGTCTTTTTTCATAACCGGACAGGAGCAGCATCATGCCTTTCGTCAGCGTGCGTATTACCCGTGACGGTGTTACCCGAGAGCAGAAAGCCCAGGTCATCGCCGAAATCACCGAGACGTTGCAACGTGTCCTCGGCAAACCTCCAGAGTTGACCCACATCGTGATCGAGGAAGTGGACAAGGATAACTGGGGACATGCGGGCCTGACCGTTACCGAGCACCTGAAGCCCGCAGATTGATGGATTACAGATCAATACAGCCGCCCTCGTGGCGGCTTTTTTGTGGGCGCAGTGAAAGGATTGCTTACTATTTTGGCGCCGTCATGGGCGAGTCAAAAAACGTTCAAGCGCTAGGCTGAAACCAGTCGATCATCAAACAGATCAACCGCCAATTATCGGGTTCTTCAAGGAATGGAGAATCTTTGCACTCTATAACCTAACGGATGGGTTAGCATGAACGTATGTCGCTACAAGGGCTTTTCATTGGTCATCATGTTGCGCGATGAACATTGCCCGCCGCATGTCCATGTCGATGCACAGGCGTGGAGCGCACGCTTCAAGTTCAGTTTCTGGCACAACGGCGTGGAGCTCTGGGATGTCGTTCCTCATTCACAGCGCCCCCCTTCAGCTGTACTCGAGGGATTGCGCCAGGCGCTGCGGCAACCGGTGCATTTACGGCGAGCACGCGGCATCTGGTGGAGCAAATTGCGCACCGCCTGTCTCGATAATCAGTTGTGGGATTGGGAGGGCAATGAAGTGGTCGTGATGAAACGAATCGCCAGCACCACTTATTTGATTGGCTCGGCCAGTTACGAGCCCGACGTAAACAAAACGCTGTTGTCCCTGACGGGGGCTGCCGAGGGAGTGGAAATCGAATTATGAAAACCATACAAGCGAGCATTCAGGCGGATCGCCCCGTCACCGAAGAAACGCTGGAACAGGCCATTCAGCGAGGCGAGTTGAGCCGTCGCAGCGGTTTGAATGCGAGAGCCGTGGCGTGGACCGGGCATTGCCTGGTCATCAGCTTCGAGGACGGCAGTGGCGTGCTCCTGCCGGCGAAAAATTACCCGGAGTTTGATGGGTTTGACAATGAGGATTTCGCCGACTTGAAAGTGGGCTTTTCGGGAACCGCGCTCTGCCATGAAGGCAGTGATTTGCAGGTGTCTATCGCCGGTTTGATTTCCGCGAGCAAGCCATTGATGGACATGGCCTCATCCGTTATCGCCTCGCGCAATGGGCGCCAGAGCAGTGTCGCCAAGGCCGAGGCTGCGCGGGCCAATGGCAAAAAGGGCGGGCGCCCGCGCAAGGTCGACACGGCACTTTGATTCGCCCACAAAAAAGCCGTCGTCATGACGGCTCGTTTGTATTGGCACCAGCCATCAACGACGGGTCAACAACACCCCGGATTCCATGTGATGCGTCCACGGGAACTGGTCAAACATCGCGCACTGAGTGATGCGATGTGTGTCGTGCAACTGGGCGATGTTCGCCGCCAGCGTTTCCGGGTTGCAGGAAATGTAGAGGATGTTGTCGAAGCGGCGGGTCAGCTCGCAGGTGTCCGGGTCCATGCCGGCGCGGGGCGGGTCGACGAACACGCTACCGAACTCGTAGCTCTTGAGGTCGATGCCGTGCAGACGACGGAACGGGCGGACTTCGTTCAGCGCTTCGGTCAGCTCTTCGGCGGACAGCCGCACCAGGGTGACATTATCTACGGCGTTTTCGCTGAGGTTGCTCAGCGCTGCATTGACCGAGGTCTTGCTGATTTCGGTGGCCAGCACTTTGCGTACGCGAGTCCCAAGTGGCAGGGTGAAGTTGCCGTTGCCGCAGTACAGCTCGAGCAAATCGTCCGGGCGATCACCCAGGGCGTCGTAAGCCCAGTTCAGCATCTTCTGGTTCACGGTGCCGTTGGGCTGGGTGAACGCGCCTTCCGGCTGGCGATAGCTGAAGGTGCGACCGCCGACTTCAAGCTGCTCGACCACGTAATCGTGACCGATCACTTCGCGTTTGCCTTTCGAGCGACCGATGATGCTGACGTTCAGGTCGGCAGCCAGTTTCGACGCGGCTGCATGCCAGTGTTCGTCCAGCGGGCGGTGATAGCACAGGGTAATCATCGCATCGCCGGCCAGGGTGGTCAGGAACTCCACCTGGAACAGTTTGTGGCTCAGGGCGGCACTGGCTTTCCATGCCGCCTTGAGCTGCGGCATCAGTTCGTTGATGCGCAGACTGGCAATCGGAAATTCTTCGATCAGGATCGGCGTGCGTTTGTCTTCCTGGGAAAACATCGCGTAGTGCCGCTCCCCGCCTTCACGCCACAGGCGGAATTCGGCGCGCAGGCGGAAGTTCTTCAGCGGAGAGTCGAACACCGCCGGTTCTGGCGCATCGAACGGGGCCAGCAGGTCACGCAGGCGCGTGACCTTTTCTTCGAGCTGAACGGCGTAGGCCTGGGAATCAAAAGTCATGCGTTGAACCAACCCAACTTGATCACGAACAGGATCGACAGAATCACCAGCGCCGGATTCAGCTCACGGCCACGACCGGACATCAGCTTGATGGCGGTCCAGGAAATGAAACCGAAGGCGATGCCATTGGCGATCGAATAAGTGAACGGCATCGCCAGCGCGGTGATCACCACCGGTGCGGCAACGGTGATGTCGTCCCAGTCTATTTCGGCCAGGCCGGAGGTCATCAGTACGGCGACGAACAGCAGGGCCGGTGCCGTGGCAAATGCAGGAACGCTAGCCGCCAGTGGCGAGAAGAACAGCGCCAGCAGGAACAGGATCGCCACCACGACGGCGGTCAGGCCGGTGCGGCCGCCCGCACTCACGCCAGCTGCGGATTCGATGTAGCTGGTGGTGGTCGAGGTGCCCAGCAGCGAACCGGCCATGGCCGCGGTGCTGTCGGCGATCAGGGCGCGGCCCATTTTCGGCATGTGGCCGTCCTTGCCCATCAGGCCGGCGCGCTTGGCGACGCCGATCAGGGTGCCGGAGTTGTCGAACAGGTCGACAAACAGGAAGGCGAAAATCACGCTGACCAGACCGATGTCCAGGGCGCCTTTGATGTCCAGTTGCATGAAGGTCGGGGCCAGCGATGGTGGCATCGACATCACGCCGCCGAACGGGGTGAAGCCCATCACGATGGAAATGATGGTCACCACCAGAATGCCGATCAGCACGGCACCGCGTACGGCCAGGGCTTCGAGGGCAACGATCAGGGCAAAACCGAGGGTCGCGAGGATCGGGGCCGGTTGTTTCAGGTCACCTAGGCCGACCATGGTCGCCGGGTTGCTGACCACGATACCGGCGTTGTGCAGGGCGATCAGCGCCAGGAACAAGCCGATACCGGCGGCAATCGCCGAGCGCAGCGGCAGCGGGATGCTGTTGATGATCCATTCACGGATGCGGAAGATCGACAGCAGGAAGAAGCACACTGCCGAGATAAACACCGCACCCAGCGCCACTTGCCAGGTGTGGCCCATGTGCAGGACCACGGTGTAGGTGAAGAAGGCGTTCAAGCCCATGCCCGGCGCGAGCGCAATCGGGTAGTTGGCGATCAGGCCCATGATCGTGGAGCCAATTGCCGCGGCCAGACAGGTGGCGACGAACACCGCGCCCTTGTCCATGCCGGTCTCGCCGAGGATGCTCGGGTTGACGAACAGAATGTAGGCCATGGCCAAGAAAGTCGTGACGCCCGCCAGAATCTCGGTCCGCACGTTGGTGTTGTGTGCCTTGAGTTGAAACAGCCTTTCCAGCATGTCTGCTCCCCGTGGCGCGCCCGGCGCCGTGAATGTATCGACCTCAACAGCAAAGCACAGACCGCTGAACGCGCCTGGGAAATTACTGTGGGCCGGAAAAAGCCGCGCATCATACCAGCAGCGTGGGGTTATGGCTGCTTATGGCTGCGATCGTCGTCGATGTTTTGCCGTCAAGCGAAGTGAGCCATACTGCGCGCTGGTTTTGGGGGTAGTTATGTATTGCATGAAAACGCGTGGGATCGCTGCTATTGGCGTCGTGGTTGCCTTGCTGTTGGGCGCGCAGAACGCCTCGGCGGCGATGGCGCCAGCGTTGAGCCAGCTGAAAGTGCTCAAGGTCGAATCGCCCGGTTGCGGTTTTGAAGACATCGCCGAGGGGCAGGACCAGACGCGCTGCGACCACAGCGGACCGCACATCAAGGTCTACGTGCTGGAGGTCGGCTATGGCCGTCAGGCGTATGTCGCATTGGACGGGTTCGAAGTGAACGGCACCCGCACGCCGGTTTGTGCATTTGATACCGGTAATCTGACGGAGTGTACCGTCGGGAGAAAAACCGTCGGCTATCTGTATGTCCTGGACCTGGACGGCAAGCAGAGCGGCAACTTCACCTTCAGCGACACCTCGATCAACCCGCCGGGCAACACGATGTCGACGCAGCTCTATATCAAATAACGGCAGCAAGTAACGGCTGCACTCGAACAAGCGTCAGGAAAGCTGACTACGCTTTAAAGATCATCCTGTGGATCGCACCCATGACCTTTAGAGCTTTGATTACCCTCGCCGAGGGCATCGATGACCTGCAAACAGTGACCCTGGTCGATGTGTTGCGCCGCGCCAACGTTGAAGTGGTGGTGGCCAGCATCGAGGGGCGGCGCATGCTCACCTGCGCCCGTGGCACCCGGCTCACGGCCGATGCCATGCTCGTTGATTTGCTGGCCCAGCCGTTCGACCTGATCGCCTTGCCGGGCGGCGCAGTCGGCGCGCAACACCTGGCGGCCCATCAGCCCCTGCAACAACTCATGAAGGATCAAGCCGCCGCCGGACGCTTGTTCGCGGGCATCGCCGAAGCGCCGGCGGTTGCGCTGCAACAGTTTGGTCTGTTGCGTCAGCGGCGCATGACGTGCCTGCCCTCGGCCAGTCATCAGCTGTTGGGCTGCAACTTTGTCGACCAACCAGTGGTGGTCGACGGCAACTGCGTGACCGCCCAGGGTTCCGGGGCGGCTTTGGCATTTGCCCTGACACTGGTGGAACAACTCTGCGGCAAAGCCACGCGCCTGGCGGTGGCGGGGGAGTTGCTGGCTTAAAAGCCGGTCAGACCTTCACTTCCTCCACCGGCACATGCATGCGGTCGCGATTGGCCAACGTCGGGAACAGCTTCACCCAGGCCCCGGTGACCACCAGCGTGCCGATCCCGCCCATGACCACCGCTGGCACGGTGCCGAACCAGTGGGCGGTCAGGCCGGATTCGAATTCGCCCAACTGGTTTGAAGCGCCGATGAACAGGCCGTTCACGGCGCTGACCCGGCCGCGCATTTCGTCCGGGGTTTCCAGTTGTACGAACGAGGCGCGGATCACCATGCTGATCATGTCGGCCGCGCCCAGTACCACCAACACCGCCAGCGAGAACCAGAACGAGGTCGACAGCCCGAAGGCGATTGTGGCGACGCCGAACACACCGACGGCGGTGAACATCACCCGTCCGACGTTGCGTTCAACCGCGAACCGCGCCAGGAACAGCGACATCAACAGCGCGCCGACGGCCGGCGCAGAACGCAGCAGGCCCAGCCCCCACGGGCCGGTCAGCAGGATGTCTTTGGCAAACACCGGCAGCAGCGCCGTCGCGCCACCGAGCAAGACCGCAAACAGGTCCAGCGAGATCGCCCCGAGAATGTCCGGGCGACTGCGAATGAAGCGAATGCCCGCCAGCAGCGAATCCAGCGTTGCCTTCCCCTTGTTCAGCGGCGTCTGCCGGGCCGGCAGGTTGAGCATCAACCCGCAGGCAATGATGTAGAGGATCACGGTCGGGCCATACACCCAGACGCTGCCGAAGGCGTAGAGCAAACCGCCGAGCGCCGGGGCGACGATGGTGGCTGACTGCTGCGCCGATTGGGCGGCGGCCACCGCGCGGGGAAACAGCGCACTGGGCACGATGCTCGGCAGCAGGGCCTGAGTGGTGGGCATTTCGAAGGAGCGCGCGGCGCCGAGCAGGAACGCGAGGATGAAGATCATTTCCCGCGTGACGTGATCGGTGGCACTGCCAATGGCCAGTGACAGGGCGATCAACGCTTGCAGCGACTGGCAGATCGCCGCGACCTTGCGCCGGTCATAACGGTCCGCGACGTGCCCGGTGTGCAGCATGAACAGCACGCGCGGGGCAAATTCCACCAATCCCACCAGGCCCAGATCGAGCACGTTGCCGGTCAGCTGGTACAGGTTCCAGCCAATGGCCACGGTGAGCATCTGAAAACCACTGGCGGTGAACACCCGAGCCAGCCAGAACGCGATGAAAGGACGGTGATGACGTAACAGCAAGGGCTCTTGGCTGGGCATCTGCGGGGAAATCTGGGAGAGGGAAGGGCGAGGTTATCACCAACCTGTAACCAGAAGTTGCAGGCGCCGAAAATATACTTAGCTAGACACCGATCGCAAAAACACCCAATTCCCCCTGTAGGAATGAGCCTGCTCGCGATGGCGTCGTATCAATCGATACCCCTGTGTCTGACACACCACTTTGCGAGCAGGCTCGCTCCCACAGGGGAAATGTTGCGACGCATGTCAAAGGCCATGAGGCAACTTGTCACGCGGCAAAAGACCACGCGGTTCATCCCCGGAAATGGGACTACTCTTTCAACGTTGATTGATCCAGATCAAAACCCCTAAGGAATTGATCCGGCGGCCACCAGGCCAGACTCCCTGCGTTGTGAGGCTTTCAATAAAAAGAACGAATTCGAATTCGCCGCACTCCATACCCGTGGGGCCGTTGGGTGCAGGCTTCCAGCCAGCAGCCGTATTACCTGACAGAGGAAGACTTATGTTCGGTTTAGAGGCACTTGATCTCGCCCGAATGCAGTTCGCGTTTACCATCTCTTTTCACATTCTGTTCCCGGCCATCACCATTGGCCTGGCGAGTTACCTGGCGGTACTCGAAGGTCTGTGGCTGAAAACCCATAACGACACCTACCGCGACCTGTATCACTTCTGGTCGAAGATCTTTGCCGTCAACTTCGGCATGGGGGTGGTCTCCGGGTTGGTGATGGCATATCAGTTCGGCACCAACTGGAGCCGTTTTTCGGACTTCGCCGGATCGGTAACCGGGCCGTTGCTGACCTACGAGGTGCTGACCGCGTTCTTCCTCGAAGCCGGTTTCCTTGGCGTCATGCTGTTTGGCTGGAACAAGGTCGGGCGCAAGCTGCACTTCTTCGCCACAGTCATGGTGGCCATCGGCACGCTGATCTCGACCTTCTGGATCCTGGCGTCCAACAGCTGGATGCAAACGCCCCAGGGTTTCGAAATCGTTAACGGTCAGGTGATTCCCACCGACTGGCTGGCGGTGATCTTCAACCCTTCATTCCCGTACCGCCTGATGCATATGGCGACGGCGGCGTTCGTCGCCACCGCGTTCTTCGTCGGCTCTTCGGCGGCCTGGCACTTGCTGCGCGGCAAGGACAACCCGGCGATCCGCACCATGCTGTCGATGGCCATGTGGATGGCCTTGATCGTGGCGCCGATTCAAGCCGTCATTGGTGACTTCCACGGCCTCAACACGCTCAAGCATCAGCCGGCGAAAATTGCCGCAATCGAAGGTCACTGGGAAAACATCGGCGACGAACCGACCCCGTTGATCCTGTTCGGCTGGCCGGACATGAAAGCCGAGAAGACCAGATTTGCCGTCGAGATTCCGTATCTGGGCAGCCTGATTCTCACCCACTCGCTGGACAAGCAAGTCCCGGCGCTCAAGGAATTCCCGCCTGAAGACCGGCCCAATTCGACCATCGTGTTCTGGTCGTTCCGGATCATGGTCGGCCTGGGTTTCCTGATGATCTTCACCGGGTTGTGGAGCCTGTGGCTGCGCAAGCGCGACAGGCTCTATACCTCGCGACCGTTCCTTTACCTGGCGTTGTGGATGGGGCCGTCGGGCCTGATCGCGATCCTCGCGGGTTGGTTTACCACCGAAATCGGCCGTCAGCCGTGGGTGGTCTACGGACTGATGCGCACGGCGGATGCTTCCTCCAACCATAGTTTCATGCAGATGAGCATCACGTTGATTCTGTTTGTGGTGGTGTATTTCGCGCTATTCGGTGCGGGCCTGGGCTACATGATGCGCCTGGTGCGCAAAGGGCCGAAGATCGACGAAGGCAAGGAAACCAACGATGGTGGGCCTGGCAAGAAACGCACACCGGCCCGTCCGCTGTCCGCCGCTGACGATGATGGTGCCGACAGTGACCACAGCCTGACCAAGGAGATTTGAGTCATGGGTATTGATCTTCCGCTGATCTGGGCCGTGATCATCATCTTCGGCATCATGATGTACGTGGTCATGGACGGCTTCGACCTGGGGATCGGGATTCTCTTCCCGTTCATCCCGGGCAAGACCGACCGTGATGTGATGATGAACACCGTCGCCCCGGTCTGGGACGGTAACGAAACCTGGCTGGTACTGGGCGGCGCTGCGTTGTTTGGCGCCTTCCCGCTGGCCTATTCGGTGGTGCTTTCGGCGTTGTACCTGCCGCTGATCCTGATGCTGATCGGGCTGATCTTCCGCGGCGTGGCTTTTGAGTTTCGCTTCAAGGCCCGCGACGACAAGCGCCACCTCTGGGACAAGGCATTTATCGGCGGCTCCGTCACCGCGACCTTCTTCCAGGGCGTGGCGTTGGGTGCCTTCATTGATGGATTGCCGGTGGTCAATCGACAGTTTGCCGGTGGTTCGCTGGACTGGCTGACCCCATTCACCCTGTTCTGCGGTGTGGCGCTGGTGGTGGCTTATGCGCTGCTGGGTTGCACGTGGCTGATCATGAAGACCGAGGGCAAGCTACAAGAGCAGATGCACGACCTGGCACGGCCGCTGGCCTTCGTGGTGTTGGCGGTGATCGGTATCGTCAGTATCTGGACGCCTTTGGCCCACGCTGAAATCGCCGCCCGCTGGTTCACCCTGCCCAATCTGTTCTGGTTCATGCCAGTGCCGATTCTGGTGCTGGTGACCATGTATGGCTTGATCCGCGCCGTCGCTCGCAATGCGCACTACACGCCGTTCCTGTTGACGCTGGTGCTGATCTTCCTCGGCTACAGCGGTTTGGGCATCAGCCTGTGGCCGAACATCGTGCCACCGTCGATCTCGATCTGGGACGCCGCCGCACCTCCGCAAAGCCAGGGCTTCATGCTGGTGGGCACGTTATTCATCATCCCGTTCATCCTGGGCTACACCTTCTGGAGCTACTACGTGTTCCGCGGCAAGGTCACCCACGAAGACGGTTATCACTGACACTGTGGGAGCGAGCGTGCTCGCGATGGCGTCCTGACAGGCGCCATCGATCTACCTGAGGATCGATGCAATGACCGGTAAACATTCCCTGCACGACATTGAAGAAGCCGAAAAAAAACCGCTGTTGCAGCGGCTTGGATGGCTGGCCCTGATCTGGGCCGGTAGCGTCGGCGCCCTGTTTATCGTGGCCAGCCTGATGCGCATGTTCATGAATGCGGCAGGCCTGACCACACACTGAAGATCTCATCCCGTTGCCTTGGAGGCACGGATTCACAACCCTCCCGCGCGGAGGGTTTTTTTTGGTTCTTCACGGATTACCGGGAAAGACGCTCTTGATCTTCATGAAAAAGAATTCGCTATCCCGGTAACCGTACGCCA